>CAYYPT010000136.1:0-7335 GCA_964473625.1 uncultured bacterium
CAACTCTACCAGGGGGATACCATGTTTATTCCGTGTTCCAATAATTTTTGATTTTTTACTTGCCTTTTATCTATAAACAAAGTAAGTTTAAAGTTAAATTTCATATTTTAAGGAGGAACCTGATGAAAACAGTAAAACCTGCTGAAGGAGAAACATTTGACATTGAATTAGAAGAAGATCTGCTAAGACAGAACCAGGAATTGGCCCGGAAAAATCATGAACTTCTTGAAAAGTACAATGTTCATGCTGTGGATATTCTTGGATCAATAGGTTCAGGTAAAACAACGATTGTCCAGCAACTTGTGAAGAATCTTAATGGAATTTACAGAATGGCAGCAGTAGCCGGCGATCTTACCACTACTATTGATGCCAACAGGATTCAGAAAAAAGGAGCTTCAGTTATACAGGCCAATACAGGCAAAGAGTGTCATTTAGATGCTAATTTAGTAAAAAAAGCTCTTGCTGAGCTCGATTTAGAAAAGCTCGATTTGTTATTCATTGAGAATGTTGGAAATCTTATCTGTCCGGGTGAGTTTCCTTTAGGCGCTCACCAGAGGATAGTAGTTGTTTCTACCACAGAAGGTCCCTATATGATTGTTAAACATCCCTATATCCTTATGGACGCATCTATAATAGTAATAAATAAAATAGACTTGGCCGAAGCAATGGACGTAGATCTCAACCAGCTTAAAAAAGATGCTCTCAATATAAAACCTGAATTGAAAGTGGTTTTTACAAACGGAAGAACTGGCGAAGGAATAAAAGAGCTTATTGAGGCCTTAAACTTACCGAGAAGATAATGCACGAAGCTTCTATTGCACAATCTATTGTCCAAACTGTGTTGAGAGAGGCAGAAAAACAGAACGCAGTTCGTGTTGAATCCGTAGAAATAGAAATTGGCGACCTTACATTTCTCGGCATTGATCAGGTAGCATTCTGGGTAGAAACCGGATTCGCAGAGACCATAGCAGAAAAAGCCAAAGTTGTTTTTAAACAGATCAAAGGAATTATACGGTGCACTGAGTGTGGATACGAAGGAAACATAAAAATAGAAGAAGACCCTGCATATCATCTAAACTTACCAACTTTTGCCTGCCCCAAGTGCGGAAGCACCCACATTGAAATAACACAAGGAAGAGAAGCCCTGATCAGAAGAATTAAAATTTTAAAAAATTAATATAAAAAAGTTGCTAATCTGCTAAATATTTATTATATTCTGTATTTAAAAAATATAAAAGTTAGTCATGACGCGAGTACAAAAATGAAGCTCAAAAAGGGAAAGAGTACTACATCTGTTTCCTCCCAGAAGCTGGGACTACATAATTCCCCGTTTGGCCGGGATAACTGCGGCATCGGGTTTGTTGTACGACTGGATGGTATTCCTGACCACAACATTGTTGAAAAAGCTGTACAGATCCTTATAAATCTGGAACACAGAGGTGCTGTCGGAGGAGACAAATCTACAGGAGACGGAGCAGGTTTGTTACTTCAAATCCCCGATGATTTTTTCAGGAATGTCTTTCGTAAAATAAAGCTCCCCCCAAAGGGAGATTATGGTATAGGCATGGTTTTTCTTCCTTCCAGTCGAGATATATTGGATCGATGTTTAAAAATTTTTCGCCAGGTAATAAAAAAAGAAGGGTGTGAAGTTTTGGGCCTCCGTTCTGTGCCCACTGATAACAGTTCCATAGGAGAATTAGCTGCTTCAACCCAACCAGAAATTTACCAACTGGCAATATCTCGTGGAAGAGTCGAGCAAGCTGAATTTGAAAGAAAACTCTATGTAATCAGGCGACAGGTCGAAAAAGAGATCAAAAGTTTGGATGGGGATACAAGTGAATTTTATGTTGGAAGTCTTTCCAGCCGCACTATTGTGTATAAAGGCCTTTTAACAGGAACACAACTTCCCCTTTTTTACCTGGATTTGAACGATCCATTGTTTAAAACTGCCTTCGCACTGGTTCACCAGCGCTACAGTACAAATACCCTGCCCACATGGAACCTTGCACAGCCATTTAGATTCCTTGCTCATAATGGGGAAATAAACACATTGAGAGGGAATATCAATCGCATGAAGGCCAGAGAAGCGGTTATGAAATCTCCTCTTTTTGGTGAAGACATAGAAAAGATTAAACCGGTAATTGATGAAGACGGCAGCGATTCTGCTATGTTTGATAATGTGTTAGAGCTTCTCGTCATGGCAGAGCGGTCTATTCCCCATGCAATAATGATGATGGTCCCCGAAGCTCACAATAGAGAAATTCAGATGAGTGAAGACAAACGCGCTTTCTATGAATTTCATTCATCTTTCATGGAACCATGGGATGGACCTGCCGCCATTGTTTTCTCTGACGGAAGATACGTTGGAGCCACACTGGATAGAAATGGTCTCAGACCTGTTCGGTATACAGTTACCCGGGACGGACTAATCGCCATGGCATCTGAAACAGGAGTGCTGGATTTCCCTGGCAGTCAGATAAGAAGCAGAGGGCGTCTTACCCCGGGCAAGATATTCCTTGTTGATCTCAAACAGAATCGTATAGTTACCGACAGTGAAATTAAAGCCAAAATATCACGTCAGAAACCCTATCGAAGATGGCTTAAAAATAATCGAATTGAAATGCGCGGCCTTTTTACGCCTTCAGGTATCCCCCCGGTAGATCCGGATGAACTGCTCAGGAAACAGCACGCTTTCGGCTATACTACAGAAGAACTGAAAATGATAATAGACCCAATGGCATCAACAGGGCAGGAACCAGTAGGATCCATGGGAAATGACACCTCTCTGGCAGTACTTTCCAGCAAACCCCAGCTACTTTTTTCATATTTTAAACAGCTCTTTGCCCAGGTAACAAATCCTCCTATTGATCCTCTCAGAGAAGAGCTGGTAATGTCTCTTGAGAGTTTCCTTGGAGGTGAAAAGAATTTTCTGGACGAGAATCCTGAACAGTGCAATGGATTTAAGTTAAATCATCCTGTACTCACAATCAAGGATATGGTGAGAATTCGCAAGTCCAACCATCCTGCTGTTGTTGCAAAAGATATTGATCTTCTTTTCCCTGCTAATGGAAACGGCAAAATGCTGGAGAATACTTTAGAGGCCCTATTTAGTCGCGCCGAGAAATTAATAAATGAAGGAGCTTCTATTCTTATCCTTACTGATAAAAACATAGATCGTGACCATGTTCCAATTCCTTCACTCCTTGGATTGTCGGCTCTTCATCACTATTTGATAAAAAAGGGACTGCGAAACTCAGTAGGAATTATTGTTGAGACAGGCGAGGCAAGGGAAGTTTTCCATTTTGCTTTACTTGTGGGTTTTGGCGCAGACGCTGTTTGCCCGTACCTTGTGTTTCAAACAATCAGGCATATGGCAAAATCTAACCTTTTAAAAAAATCTCTACTCCCTGAAGATGCAATGGATTCTTATATTACTGCGGTTAAGAAGGGACTTTTAAAAACCATGAGCAGGATGGGAATTTCCACAATCCACAGTTTTTTTGGTTCTCAGATATTCGAGGCAGTGGGATTGGGAAAAGAGGTAATAGACAAATATTTTTGCGGGACAATATCAAGAATAGGTGGAATTGGTCTGGACGAAATTGCAGAAGAAGCTGTTGCCAGACACCGAAATGCTTATCCGGTGAAGAAAAGACCAAAAAGACTGCTTGAGCCCGGTGGAGAATATCATTTAAGATTAGGCGGGAAAAAACATCTCTGGACTCCAGAAACTATCTATAAACTCCAGTTCGCGACTCGCATAAATGATTACACGATATTTAAGGAGTATTCTAATCTTATCAATGACCAGTCGCAGGAACATGTAACCTTACGGAGTCTGTTGAAATTCAGAAAGAGAAAATCTGTTCCCCTGGATGAGGTCGAACCAGTTGAATCTATTCTGCCCCGGTTTGTCTCTGCAGCTATGTCATTTGGTTCTATCAGCAAGGAAGCCCACGAGGCGATTGCCATTGCAATGAACAGAATTGGAGCAAGGAGCAACTCTGGTGAGGGAGGAGAGGATCCTGTACGTTATCGGGAAACACATTACAAAAGATCCTCAATTAAACAGGTAGCTTCGGGGAGATTTGGCGTTACTTCTGAATACCTTGTAAACGCGGATGAACTCCAGATCAAAATGGCTCAGGGGGCCAAACCTGGCGAAGGTGGGCAATTGCCGGGACATAAAGTCAATGAGGAAATTGCAAGGATCCGCCACACTACACCAGGAGTAACCCTGATTTCTCCGCCCCCTCATCACGATATATATTCTATCGAAGACCTTGCTCAATTGATCTACGATCTCAAATCTGTTAATCCAAAAGCCAGAGTATCTGTAAAACTTGTTTCTGAGGCAGGTGTTGGAACAATTGCTGCCGGCGTAGCAAAAGCAAAAGCAGATACAATTCTAATATCGGGGCAGGATGGAGGTACGGGTGCTTCACCTCTTACTGCAATTAAACATGTAGGTCTTCCATGGGAACTTGGCCTTGCTGAAACCCAGCAGTCTCTTGTGGCAAACGCCTTACGCGACAGAGTAAAACTTCAGGTTGATGGGCAGCTCAAGACAGGACGCGATATTGTAATAGCAGCTCTGCTCGGTGCAGAGGAATTTGGATTTGGCACAACGCTTCTTGTAACTCTTGGCTGTGTAATGATGAGGAAATGTCATCTTAATACCTGTCCTGTTGGGATTGCTACTCAGGAGCCTGAACTTCGCTCCCGTTTTACCGGTAGACCCGAATATGTTGAACGCTTTCTTCGTTTTATTGGAGAGGAAGTTAGAGAAATTATGGCTGAGCTTGGTTTCAGAACCATGGATGAAATGATAGGCCATACAGAACTTCTCGACGTAGAACCGCTGGCCGCAAACAAAAAGTTTGCCAGAATAGATTTTAGTTCAATTCTGTATCAGCCACAGAACAAGAACCGTAATATTCCTCTTCACTGTATTCGTCATCAGGACCCTGTTGAAGAAACTGATCTCGATCGTGAGTTAATGAAACAGGTTCAACCTGCTATTGAAAAGGGAACTCCGGTTAACTTAGAAATGAAAATCAGAAATGTTCATCGTTCTGTTGGAACTCGTATTAGCGGCGAAATCGCTCGGAAATTTGGCGCTAAAGGTTTACCGGAAAATACTATTGACCTTCGTTTTAAAGGATCGGCAGGTCAGAGTCTTGGTGCGTTCCTTGTTCCTGGAATAAACATACGTGTTGAGGGGGATGCTAACGATTATCTGGGAAAAGGAATGTCAGGAGGGAGAATTATACTTGTTCCTCCTGCCGATGCTAATTTTGCTCCGCATGAAAATGTTATAGTTGGGAATACAGTTCTCTATGGAGCCACAGGAGGAGAAGTGTTTATAAATGGAATTGCTGGCGAGCGTTTTGCTGTTCGTAACAGTGGAGCCTGTGCCGTTGTAGAGGGAGTGGGAAATCACGGCTGTGAATACATGACAGGAGGTGTTGTTGTGGTTATTGGGCGTACAGGGAATAACTTTGCAGCAGGTATGAGTGGGGGAATTGCTTATGTTTACGATGATACAGCTCTTTTTGATACAAAATGTAATCTATCTATGGTGGAGTTAGAAAGTGTATGGGACAAGGATGATAGAACTTTTCTCCGTTCATTGATTGAAAGACATTACCGTTTTACTAAAAGTCCACGGGCAGAAAAACTTCTCAAGAATTGGGAAGCTCATCTGCCGCTGTTTGTAAAAGTTACACCTGTCGATTATCGCCAGGCTCTGGAACGAATGCGTCTTAAAGAAGATACTGACAAGACCATTGTATCTGCTACAGAAGAGGTTTACAATGAGTAGCGTTACAGGCTTTCTCAAATACGATAGAGAAGATCCCCCAAAACGACCTGTCGAAGAGCGTGTTAAGGATTTTCATGAACTGGAAATGCGGCTTCCTCTGGAACGTCTTAAAACACAGGCTTCAAGATGTATGGATTGTGGTATTCCCTACTGTCATGCTTTTGGATGTCCGCTGGGAAATCTTATACCCGATTTTAACGATATGGTTTATCGGGGACACTGGGAGCTTGCTCTGGAACTGCTTCACTCTACAAATAATTTCCCGGAAATTACAGGAAGAGTTTGTCCTGCGCCGTGTGAAGCAGCGTGCACGCTTTCTATTAATCAATCTCCTGTTACAATTAGAAACATCGAGCTTGAGATCGCCGAGCACGGCTGGGAACAGGGATGGATTCATCCTGAAAAGCCATCTTACAGAACAGGTAAAAAAGTGGCCATTGTGGGTTCAGGACCTGCGGGCCTTGCTGCAGCACAACAGCTTGTCAGGTCAGGTCATGAAGTAATTGTATTTGAGAAGGACAGTGCAGTTGGTGGTCTTCTCCGGTATGGTATTCCAGACTTTAAACTTGAAAAATGGGTAATTGACAGACGCATTGAGCAGATGCAATCAGAGGGTGTTGTTTTTGAAATAGGAGTAGAGGCAGGCCTCGACATTTCTGCCCGCTATATGAAACGAAGCTTCGATGCAATTTTAATTACCACGGGTGCAAGAGTTCCCCGGGATCTAAATATTCCCGGACGTAATCTTACTGGTATTCATTTTGCTCTGGAGTTTTTGAAACAGCAGAATAGAATCAACAATGGTGAAACAATACCGCCTGAGGAAAGAATAACAGCAGCAGGTAAAAATGTAGTAGTAATTGGAGGGGGTGATACAGGCTCAGATTGTGTTGGTACAAGCCGACGTCAGGGGGCTAAACAAATTACACAGATTGAACTTCTTCCAGAGCCACCAAAAGTGCGAAAAGAGACCAATCCATGGCCTACCTGGCTGCAGATAATGCGGACTTCCAGTTCTCAGGAAGAGGGATGCAATCGGTTGTGGAGTATTTTGACAAAAAAATTCATAGGAAAAGATAACAGAGTAAAAAAGTTGAGCTGTGTTAAATTAGAATGGGAAAAATCAGGAGCTTTCCAATTCCGTGAGATGCCCGGTTCAGAATTTGAAATTGAAGCTGACCTTGTGCTTCTTGCAACAGGATTTATTCACACAGAACACGGACCATTGGTCAAGGATATAGAAATTGATCTTGACAATCGCGGTAATATCATCGTTGACTCTTCCTTTATGACTTCCAAACCAGGAATTTTTGCTGCGGGGGATAGTGTGCTTGGTCCTTCTCTGGTTGTTAAGGCTATAAACCATGGCAGGCTTGCAGCCCGTGGGATAGATTACTACCTTCGTGTTGCTTCACAATAGAATTTAACCAGAAATATTGATCTTCTTCTCTAACGCGAAATCACAAATACTAAATTACAAATTCCAAATAATATCAAATGACCTAAATTCA
>CAYYPT010000137.1:0-7320 GCA_964473625.1 uncultured bacterium
TTTGACCTGAAACTTTAATTAAAATTCCCCTGAATGTAGCTAAAGTAATGGGAAGAATAATCCTGAAGGTTGTCCCAACACCGGGTTTGGTATCAATGGATATTTTACCCCCAAGTTTTTCTACTTTTTCGCGCACAATAGCAAGCCCCAACCCTCTGCCCGATATTTCAGTAATTATTGGACTTGTAGAAACATCTGATTGAAAGATCAAGAATAATGCATCTTTATCGTTGAGTTTACTTGCTTCTGTTTCTGATATAATCCCTCGTTTTATAGCAATATTTTTTACTTTAGCGATATCTATTCCCCCACCGTCATCAGACACCAGAATCTCGACTTTCCCCCCGCCAAGCTGAGAAATGTCAATGGTGATAGTGCCCCTGCGAGGTTTACCTTTTTTGATTCGCTCTTCCGGTTTTTCTATTCCGTGATCGATGCAATTTCGTAAGAGATGAATAAAAGGATCTTTCATTTCTTCTAAAATGCGTCTGTCTACTTCAGTGGTGCTCCCTCGTACTATCAACTCTACTTCTTTATTTTCATCACGCGACAAATCTCTCACAACTTTTGGGAGGATTTTTAAGAGTGTTGAAAACGGGAGCATAAGTATACTTTTCATATCCTCCAGAAGAGCATTTACCATTCCTCCAAGTGTTCGTGAATTATTTTCAATTAATTTTGCCGTCGGGATAAGTTTAGCCTCGATATTTTTTATCTGTTCTTGATTCCATTCAAGAAATTCCAAGAGTCTATTTAATTGTATATTGATTTGTTCTTCTGGATTGTTTTTTGTGGCTGTACGTCTGAGGATTTTAACCTCTGGAGCGAGTTTTTCCCACTCCTTTTTCCAGAAATTGAGCAAACTCACAATATTCAGTAAATCTTCGGCACGCTGGCTTACCGCTATTTTTGAAGAAATCATTTCTTCTGTCTGACGTAAAAGCGAATCGAGTTTTATAACAGGAATTCTTACAGTTTCTGAGAAAAACGATTTTTCAGCCGCAGTGAAAGGATTTGTTTTGGTTGTTGTTTTGTTTTCGGATTTTTGTACTGAAGGAGGCTCTTCTGTTGTTTCTGTCTTTTCTTTTTCAACTTTAGGATTTTGGGAAGTTTGTTTGAGAGATGCATCTTTTTCTTCTGGTTTTGTTTGTTTTGCTGTAGCCTTGTTTCCGATTTCCTCATTTTCAAGCCGTGAGAGCTGATGCATAATATCTGAGATGTCATTTTCCTCGGGAGAATTAATCAGCTCTGGAAGAATATCAATGGCGTTATGTAATATGTCAAAAAACTCGGCCGGAGGATTGGTCTGTTGATGTTTCCATTTTGCAAATATGCTTTCAAGTGATTGACACAGACTTTCTACGTCGTTTAAATTTACTGCTCGAGCAGCGCCTTTTAAGCTGTGAGCCTCCCGATAAATAGTCTCTATAAGAGTAGCCCGCTCTTCCGAGACTGGCATTTTTTCTATTTCAAGAAGTTCGGAAGAAATGGTTTTAATATGCTCTTCCGCTTCAATTTTGAACATAGCAAGGAGTTCTTTGAGAAAGTCTTCTTCGTTCTTTTCCATGTAAATTCCCTATGCTCCCATAATAACTGCGTTTTCATTAACTTCATCAATGAGTCTGGTTAATGATGATTTGTCTCCGGTCAATTTACCCTGTTCGTTCATTGTAGAAATGAGTTCTCCGAGAATATTAATTATTTGATTTAGTGTGTTAGATAATGTAGATGGAATTTCAACTTCTTTTTGTTTTATTATGGAAAACAGTTTTTCTAAGGACTGACTGATAGATTCAATGTCCACCAGACCCACAGTTCGGGCGGCACCTTTTAAGCTGTGTGCAGCCCGGAAAACAGTTTCTGAAATTTCCACTCGTTCTTTACCATGAGGATTTTTTTTCAGCTGGAGCAGTCCTGAGGAGATTGTATCCAGATGCTCTTTGGCTTCAATTTTAAACATTGAAACAAGTTCTTTGAAGAAATCGGGATCTTGATTATAGTCCATTTTATGTCCCTCACTTTTTATGAATTAAATTTTATACTGTTCTACCAATTCTTGCAATTTTTGTCCCAGGTTGTGTAGATCTTGTGCCGCAGATTCAACCTGTTTTATTGCTCCTACATTTTGATTGCTAGCTTGATTAATACTTTCCATGGCTGATACAACCTGGTCCATACCAACCAGTTGCTCCTGGCTGGATACTGCTATCTGTGTCGTTGCCTGAGCGGCTTCTGCAACGCTGTTGGCCAGTCTTTCAATTGCTTCGCCTGTTTCAGTTGACTGTTTTACTCCTGATTCCACTGCTTTACTTCCCTGTTCTGTTTTCATTACAGCTTCACTGGTTGCTTTTTGGATGTCGTCGAGGATACGTTTAACTTTGCTGGTTGCTTCTTTTGACTGCTCGGCAAGGCTTCTTACTTCCTGGGCTACTACAGCAAAGCCTTTCCCATGTTCTCCAGCTTTTACCGCTTCAATTGAAGCATTAACGGCTAAAAGGCGAGATTGCTCTGCCATATCTTCTACAGTAGCTATAATTTCTCCAATTGCTTTACCGTGTTCACTTAATTTCATGATACTTTCGGCAATAGATTCCATTTGCGTTTCTATTCTATGCATTTCGTTTATAGTATCGTTCACCGATTTTTCGCCGATCCTGGAAATTTCAACAGCTTTTTGAGCACTTTCAGAAACGCTTTTACTTTTTTTGTTGGAATCCATTGCTGTTTGTCTTACTTCTTCAACTGTTGTACTGGTTTCACTGGCTGCCGAAGCTGTTTCAGTAGCGCCTGAAGCAATCTGCGTGACAGAAGCTGAAATTTCGCTGGCAGATGCAGCGAGTGCGTTGGCTCCTTCTTTGATTTGTGCTGTTAAATTCCTGAGGTTTTCGACCATTTTCTTAAATGCTTTTAGCAAAATACCGGATTCGTCGTGCGTATTGTTAGATGGAACATCAACGGTTAAATCTCCTTCGGCGACTCTTTCGGCTACGTTTATTGCTGTGTTTACAGAATCTGTAATAGATTTTGTGACCAGCAAAGACAGTAAAATTATCAGGGTTATAAAAACAAGGCTGGCTATACTGGCACTAAACATAAGATTTCTATTATTCTTCTGAGTTATTACAAGACCTTTGCTCATTCTGTTTTTGGCTTTTTTTATATCGGATTTTAGCACCTTTCTGAGCGTAAGGTATTTTTCTCGCATTAATTCTAAAGATTGTGTCATTCTTTGTCCTGACTGCTGCCTGATCATATTTAGCGAAACTTTATATGCAAGGTTATAATATTCTGAAAATATGTTTTGTATACTGTCAAGATGAGCTACGTCGAGAACAGGATTTTTTCTCTCAGTGTTAATTCTCTGAAGGAATTGAGACTTAAGGGCATTTGTTCTGGAAAGTTCATCTTCATCTTCAGCGGCAACGGCATCCTGTAATCCCCTCTGAATCGATCCCAATGTTTCCAGTAAATCACGACTTAATTCCCATGCGGGTACATATCCAGATACAATTCTGTTCAGAAACACGGCATTCCTTTTGGTGAACGATTGTGTCACAATAAAAATGATAATAAAAGCAATGGTAGTGAGTAAAGGAATAAAAAAGATCTTATGGTTTAGTTTTAGATTTTTAAACATCTTTTTCTCCCCAAATTTTTATTAGCGTTTTTTATTCTTTGATAGTTAGAACTTTAATCTTAGAACTATCTATGGGTAGAGAAGCAGAAACATACCCAATGGCAAGACTGTCTTTTTCCACAATCATTACTACATCTTTCTCATTTGTAAGTTCAGGGGGTGGAACTCTACGCCCTGTGAAAATCTGATTTTGCCAGTAAGCTCTGATATTCCAGACTCTTTTTTTATGAATTTCTTTAGTAAATGTTTTTCTCACACGTGAATTATCAACTAAGTCGATAGGATGCACTTCTCTGCCGTTGTCCCATTTTGTCAGTTTTTTCAAAAAGAACTTGGAAAGTTTTTCCCTTGATATTACCGATGTAGGATTCGCAGCATTTACAATTACTTTGTATGTGCCTTTATCATTGGCAAGTAACATTGCAACCAGAGAAAGCAGTCCTATACTTATAAACAGAAGTAATACCTTCTTCATTGTATTAGTCCTCCTTATGTTTCCACTTCTTCATGGACAATAATATTTGGATCAGAAAAAATTTTCTTTATATCCAATATCACTAATCTATCTGCTGTTACTCCCCGCAAATACTCTGCTCTTTTGTCAGTTAATGTGGGGAGTGAGGGCTGTATATCACCGGGAGGAATCATTCTAATTCCTACAATTGCATCTGCGAGGATGCCTACTTCCATGTCCGACATATGAACAATAATTACTCTGTTGAGGTTACTTAATCCCTCTCTTGGGAGACCAAAAAATTCTTTTATGTTGAGCACAGAAAGAATTTGTCCCCGAATATTGCTGACGCCTACAACGAATGGGGGGGTACAGGGAATAGGAGTAAAGTTCTTTAATGGATAAACTTCACGGACATAAGAGGATTCAATTCCGTATCTTTCGTATGCTAGAACAAATTCTATAATTTCAAGGTATTCTCCCTTTGCTTTGTCTTCCTTTGGTTCTTCCGCAAGTTCTTTTGCTCTTGTTTTGAGAATTTGTTTTATTTTTGAGCTATTCATGCAGGTCTTCCCTCATTTCTCATAATCTGGATAAGTTCTATTAATCTGCCGGCAGTCATACCATCGGCTTCCGGCAGAATTTCATCTTTTTTGTGAATATTTAAAAGAGAATGAGCATTCTCAAGGTACTTATTCGATTCTTTTATTTTTCCCCGCTGTCTGGTGAGGTTCCCAAGCATGAAATGAGCAAGTGCAAAATTAGGATCTAAATAAAGAGCTCTCTTGAGGGCTTCCATGGCTCTATCTGTTTGACCCTGCTCCTGAAGAATTGCAGCATAAAGGTGATAAAACTCAGGTTTCAATTTATCGATTGCAATTGCTTTTTCGCACCATTCAAGGGCTTCGCTGAGTTTTCCCTGGTTGGCAAAGGTTTTTGCTAAAAGTATCATGGCTTCTGTGTCATTATTGCGTTCCAATAGATGGAGGGTAATTTTCTCTTCGGTTTCGCTATAATGTCCTTTATCGTATAATTCTAAGGCTTCTTTGTAGAGGTTTGTTTCGGTTTTTGTGTCTTGCTTAGGATTTATAGCAGGCGATTCCACAGGCTTCGGGAAAGTATTATCAGTGAATTCCGGGCTGAATTCAAAATTAGAAGAAATCTGTTCTGCTGAAAAAATTTTATCCTCAGACAGCGGTCTGGGAATTTCTTGAGGTATAAATTCTATAATTGGACGCTTGTTTTTTTCAATGTTTTTTTCTCTTTTCTTATAAAGAATTGCTCCAGGGAAGTTGATCGCTCTGTACTGTGGGAAATAAGCATTAGAGGCTTCGCTCGATCCTACTATAAGCCACCCATCTTCTACAAGAGTTTGGTGAAATCGTTGAACAACTTTTTTCATTTGGTTCGTAGTAAAATACATCAAGACATTGCGGCAAAAAATTATGTCCATTGCATTCGTGTCATTTAAGAATGCAGGATAAACATCCTCTACCAGATTGAGATACGAGAATTTTACCATTCTTTTAATTCTTGGGAGTATTTCATAGCGATTGTCTTTAGTTCGTCTGAAATATTGTTCTCTCAACCATAGGGGAGTACCCCGAAAAGACCATTCACCGTAAATACCTTTTTCGGCTTTCTGGAGAAAAATAGGATTAATATCGGTAGCAAGAATTAGAATGTTCCAGTTGCTCAAATCGGGAATTAGTCTGTTGAGAAGTATGGCTATTGAATAAGGTTCTTCTCCTGTACAGCACCCAGCACTCCAGATTCGTAGACGTTTAGATGTTTTTCCCCTGGCATTTATTAAAGCAGGTAAAATCTGTTTTTCTAGCGCTTCGAACATTTTGGCTTCACGGAAAAAATAAGTTTCACCCACAGTAAGGTGGCCGGCTAAAATTTCTATCTGATGTTTTTTAAGGGGCGATGATAATAACCAGCGTATACATGTTTCTACATCCTCAAAACCAAAATCTTTTGCGGCGGAGCGAATCCCTCTTAAAAGATCAAGCCGGCGTCCTTTTGGGAAATGTAAACCCATATGACTACTCAAAAATTCACTTAATTCTGCAAGAAGAGCATTCTGGACATGTTTGCTCATTTTCCGTCCTTCCCTCTCGATTTTTTCCCCTTGGATTGTTTTGCTATAGCCTGTTTAAGCATTCTTTTTTCTCTAATAGACAGAAATTTTTCCAAGTTATTGATAAGTACAATATCATCTCCAAGCTTGACGACTCCCTGAACGTATTTTATGCCGGGCAAAATATCTTCCTGTTCAACAATTTTCTGTTCAGGGATTTCAACGATGTCTGTAACCCGATCCACCAAAATAGCAACAGATTGTTTTGAAGTCCGTGCTATTATAAAATGATTTCCAAGTTCGATATTCCGATCCGGAAACCCAAGACGCTTACGGATATTCATTACAGGGATAATTTTCCCGCGCACATTTATCATACCCGAAACAATATCCGGTGCATTGGGCAGGGGTGTTATTTCAACAGCCAGTGTAATTCTTTCTACATCAGAAAGGTAAAGTGCAAACCGATGATTATCCAAGGTAAATAGAACAAAACGATTCAATTCTTCCATTGGTATTTAATTACTCCTCAGATGGGACCAAAAGTTCTTTTACGACATCAATAACCTGACGGACGTCAAAAGGTTTTGTAATATACACCTCAGCCCGGGCCTCCTGCGCTAATTCTATTTCTTTATCCGCATCTTTAGCTGTCAGGAAGATGATGGGGACTTCACTCAGCGGTTTATAGAACTTGATGAGTCTCGCTGCTGTGAGTCCGTCCATGCGTGGCATTACAACATCCAGAATAATAAGGTCAGGATGATTCTTTTTAGCTATTTCTACTCCTTCTAACCCATCTTCTGCAACAAGGGTCTCAAATCCGTTGCGCTGTAAGAACTTGGAAAGAAGCATTCGGATACCAATGTCGTCGTCTACAATAAGTATTTTCGAAGACAAAGTGTGTTCCTCCTATGGTTGCTCTAATTTTAGACCTTTTCAATATGAATTATCTGCTTTTCAAAAGGAAAATTTTTCCTCTATAATCTTTCAAAAAGAAACCAAAATTAACTTAGGCAAACCCTGTGCCATTCTATTGGTATTTATTGACTCAAAGATAAAATAACTAAACTAATGAATAAGCTATTGTAGAGGTGGAATGAGGAATAAAAACCCTTGCGAAAGGTTTTTGAATCTGTTATCTTA
>CAYYPT010000138.1:0-7284 GCA_964473625.1 uncultured bacterium
GTCATGGTGATCATGGTGGGGCTGCGCGTGTTTTGAGAAGCTGTTTTCTATTTCTGAGTTCACTCTAAAAAGCCCTAAAGGGCTTCGGAAAATGATTATTTACTCTTTTCCCCCGACATAAATGTCGGGGCTATTCCCTTGTTTTGTTGCTAATTAGCTCCGTCCTTCAGGGCGGAGGATAAATCAAACAACCAATATTATCCATGGGCTTTAGCCCCTTTTTAGAGTGAACTCTTGAATGGCAGGAGATTCTTCGTCGTGCTGATGAATCGGCGCTCCTCAGAATGACAGACGGTCTCTGCGGTAAGAAAAATACTTCTGATGCAGCCCGGGGAAAAATAAAAGAGGAACAAATCGTGAACAGATTTTTTTCTTCTCTCTTGATAGTTTTATCCTTTGGTATCGGAATGAGTTTTAATCCTCTCCTGGCACAAACGAAAAATGTAACAAGTTCTCTCGTAATTGCAAGAGTAAAATACCGGGGAGGTGGAGACTGGTATAACGATCCTTCTGTTATTCCCAATCTCTGCCGTTATTTGAAGGAGCACACAGGTATTGATGCTGTCGAAAGAGAGGCCAGAGTTTCCCTGACAGATAATAGCCTCTTTTCATATCCTATTCTTTATCTTACAGGTCACGGACGGATTTCTCTTTCTGATGAAGAAGCTTCCCGCTTGAGGACGTATCTTCTAAAAGGAGGATTCCTATACGCAGATGACGATTACGGTATGGATAAGTTTTTCCGAAAAGCAATAAAAAAAGTTTTCCCCGATCGGAAATTGATAGAGCTCCCTTTTTCTTATGGGATCTATCATGTCTTCTACAATTTCCCCAACGGTCTTCCAAAGATCCACAAACATAACGGTAAGCCTCCGCAAGGTTTTGGAATCTTTGATGACAGAGGCCGTCTCATGGTTTTCTACACTTACGAGACAAACATTTCCGATGGCTGGGCAGATCCAGGGGTTCACAACGATCCTCCTGAGAAAAGAGAAGAAGCTCTTAAGATGGGAGTAAACATTGTGGTATGGGCTCTTTTGCACTGAGATTTTATCATGGACCAAACAGAAAAAATATATCATAATCTTTCCAAAAAACTTCACGAGCTGAGACAGTGGGGAAAAATTCTTTCTCTTGCTACTGGTATTCTCTTTTCTCTGGCGCTGATTATAGGGGCTGGTTTCGTGCTCATAGTACAGGAAGCACTGTACCGTTTCTCTACTCAAATTCGGACAGCCATTGTAATAGGGCTCTTGACTTTTGGAATTATAACGATTGGCTGGTTTGTAGCAAAACCTCTTTTCTCTCTTCTTTTCAAAAAAAATTCTCCTGATGATGACAGTCTGGCACTGAAAGTTGGGAGAAAGTTTCCTCAGATCAAGGATAGATTGGCAGACAGTCTACAGGTTGTCCGCTCACAAGCAACAAAAAACTACGGCACATCTACTTCACTTGCTCTAAAATCATTAAGAAATATCTACAGTGAAGTAAATCCTTTAGACTTTCGCCAGGCTGTTTCCAGAAAAAAACTTTATTATTCCATGAAAATAGTAGGCTTGGTTGTTATAGTTTCTGCACTTGGTTTTGGACTATTCCCCCGAACCGTAGAAAGTGCTTTCGAAAGAATAAGCCATCCGGGAAAACCATTTTTACTCCCTCCGCCTTTCCAGCTTTTCCTTCATCCTGGCAACATAAAAGTGGTTCAGGGAGAGGATGTAGAAATTTCTGTTGAATCTAAAGGCGAGTCACCCTCAAAAATATCTCTTTTTCTTCAGGTGGAAGGAAGAACCTACCGAAGGATTCTTCAAAAACCTTTTTCTTATAGGATTACCTCTATCAGGAAGAGTCTTGAATATTTTGCTGCAGCAGGGAAAGTGAAAACTTCTACTTTTAAAATCGAAGTTGTACAGCGCCCACTTGTAAAAAAACTTCTTGTAAAACTTTTCCCTCCTCTCTACTCACATCTGGGGACCAGAGAGCAGGAACCAAATGCTGGAGATATTGAAGCTCTAAAAGGGACAAAAGTAGAAATTTCTGCTGTGACTAATAAGGTAATCTCCTCTGCCTTTTTAGTTTTTGAAAAAGAGAAGAGGAAAAGGATGAGTATCCATGGACAGGAAGCTGGGGGAAGTTTCATTGTGAAAAAAGAAGACAGATACAGAATCGAATTGAAAGACACTCTGGGGCTTGTAAATTCTGACCCGATCTCCTATACTATTAAAGTGGTACCCGATCTCGAACCAGTAGCTCGCATTCTTTCTCCCGGCAAACAGGTGGACTTAGACGAAAGCATGACTTTACCTTTAACTTTAGAAGGCGAGGATGATTTTGGACTGCTGAGATGCGGACTCTGCTACTGGATTCACAAAGGCGGGACACTTGATTCGTCAGAAAAAGAACCTGGTCTAATTCCTATCAACTTAAAAGAAAAAGAACCCGAGAAGATTCTCATGGACTACACCTGGAACATGAACAAGCTGGGGCTCTTCCCCGAAGATCTGGTTTCCTATTGTTTTGAAGTCTGGGACAATGATAGAGTTTCAGGCCCAAAACGAGCAAGGAGTGAAATATTCACAGTACGTTTCCCATCAATCTCTGAGATTTTTCAAGAAGTCGAGGAGGAACAGTCTAATCAGGTGGAGAGTCTTTCAGAAATCTACAATGAAAGTGAGAATCTCAGGGAAGAGTTGGAGCGCATATCTGAAGATATCAAGGCGGGTAAAAAACTTGAGTGGGAGGAGAAAAAAAATTTGGGGGAAATCGGTGAAAAACAAAAAAGAATGGAGACAAAAGTTGATTCCCTCAAAGAAAGATTGGACAACATTATAGAGAAGATGAAAAGGAACGAACTTCTGAGCCCGGAGACACTGGCAAAATACCAGGAACTTCAGAAACTCTATCAGGAAATTTCATCCCCTGAGCTTAGAGAAGCCCTGAAGAAACTTCAGGAAACCATGAATCAAATCAGTAAAGATGAACTAAAAAAAGCGTTAGAAAATTTCAAATTCTCTCAGGAAAGTTTCTTAAAGTCTATTGAGAGAACTATTTCTCTTCTCAAGAGGCTCCAGATAGAACAGAAGGTAGATGAACTTGTAAGAAGAACTGAGGATCTTATTGAAAGGCAAAAAGAGATCAACAGGGAACTGTCAGAAATGTCTGAGGAGACAAGATCTGACCTTGCGCGAAGGGAGAAAAAAATTGCAGAGGATACAAAAGAACTTCGGAACGAAATGGAGAAATTGTTCCAAAAAATGGAGAAACTCCCCGGAATGCCTCTCGCAAAGCTGGAAGCTGCCATAGATATGATGGACAGGAAGAATCTTGCAGGGGAATTAAAACGGACAGAAACCATGATAAGGGCAGGAAATACCAGTAATGCACAGGCTGCAGGAGCCAAGGCGCAAAAGACAATGTCTTTTCTGGCTGAAATGTTGAAAGAGATGCAAAAAACCCTCAAAGAAAACCAAAAGAAAAAAATAGCCCGTGCATTGAGAAGAGCTTCGCGCCGATTACTCCAGCTCTCAAAGGGAGAAGAGAATTTAATAGAAGGTGAAAAGGGAGGAAAAATTTCTGAATCCAGTGCTGCTGAAACTCAATTGTCGCTTTTATCAGGACTGAGGCAGGTGGCTGATTCACTTGTCCAGCTTTCGCACAAAACTTTTTTTGTAACACCAGAGATGGGTAGAGCATTGGGCGAAGCTCAAGCCCAGATGAACAAAGCTCTTCAGAAGATGGAACAAACTGGTGGCAAGGTGGCTTCTCAATATCAGAGAAATGCGATGGGATCACTGAATCAGACTGTACTGGCAATAGAGAACGCTCTGGGGAAACTCTCTGGTGCAAGTTCTGGTTTGGGCATGGAGGAATTTCTGCTTGGTCTTGAGAAATTATCCCAACAGCAAATGGCCATTAACCAGCAGACAATGGATCTTTTTAATAAGGGCCGTCTGACACTGGCAGAACAGGCTGCTCTAACAAGATTAGCTAGAGAACAGCAAGCTGTCCAGAAGGCACTTAGTGAACTTCTCAAAGAATTTGGCAACCGTTCTGAGATTATAGGAAATTTAGACCAGATGGTTAAAGACATGGAAGAAGTGGTTAAAGAGCTTAAACAGAACAATGTTAGTCAAGAAACAGTTCAACAGCAAGAACGTATCCTCTCACGACTTCTCGATGCCCAGCGTTCTGTTCACCGCCGCGATTACAGCCGGAAGAGGCTGGCAAAAGTGGGCAGGAACGTAGTTAGAAAAAGCCCTGGACCGCTGCGCTTCACACGGTCTCTATTGAGAGATCGCTTAAGGCGAGACATTTTGCAAATGCCAAAGGAAGGATACACTAAAGAATATCAGGAGCTGATCAGAAAATATTTTGATGCCCTGGCAAAGGAAGAAAAACGGTAGAAGATGGCCTGGTTGATCTTGATCATCCTATGGATCGTTCTCAAGAATCTACAAAACTGTATGAAACACTGCATTCACTTTTCTCTTGACATTAAAACAATTGTTTATTATAATTTGCTTGATTTAGTTATTTCTTAAATATCCCTGATATACGGAAGCCGTTGCTTTGGAGCGATGGCATCCGTAACACAGAAAACAAAATCGCAGAGGCAAAAGCCCCTGCGGAGCCTTAAATGTTATGAACTTTAATTTAAATTCGATGGCTCTTTTTCTGTTATTCGGCCGCAAACCACCGCATCCACACAGTCTCCTTCGATTGGCCAAGAAGAAAAAGAAGGCGAATCTACGGAGCCGGTGATGCCGACGTTAACATATATAAAGAATTGCGAGAACGATTATGGTCAATAAAACTGTAGGAATATTTTTGTTTAGCCTTTTCTTACTGTATATATCCGTTGATATACATGCGCAAGACAATGAAATAAAAATTATAAAGATAGTTGAATCAAAGTTTGCAATAAACAAAGGGTCTAAAGATGGAATTCGGATAGGGGCACAATATTATATAGTAAGAAATAATTCCGTGATAGGTATTGCTGAAGTGATTGCTGTAAAAGTACAAGTGGCTGCTTTAAAAATTATTAAACTTAAAACAAATATTGCTGTAGGTGATAAGTTAATAAATCGAGGTAATCTTGATAATCAGAAGGATGAAAATATTTTTGTTAATAGTCAACAGCATACAAATATAAAACGAAGAGAGTCATGGTATACTTATTGGGGACTTGGTTATTCTTTAATTAGTTACCCACCAAATATTGAAATGATTCTGAATACAATAAAAAATAATTATTCACCTTATAATGTTACAATCTGTCTTGATATGTTTGGCATATATTTTCATGTAAAGGAAAAGCATATCATGGGATTTGTAATAAATGGTGCAGGAGATCGATATCAATATTCAACAGGATATTATTTCCAAATAAACCAATATGGGTATAATTTAAGCTCTATTAGATATTTAGGTAGACACTTTGGTTCAGGGCTCTTTTTACGTGGAGATATCGGTTTAGCAAGTTACGTATATCAATCAAATATAGATGGTAATTATAGAAGTGAATTAGGTTTTGGAGCACTTTTCGGTGGAGGGGTTTCAATTGATTTTGGTGGAACTCGATTATTATTAAATGTAAATTATAGCTATCGAAGAATCGAATCTCAAGAGTCAGGCATATTGTCATTTTCGTTAGGTGGTTTGTTTTAGTAAATGCTAACCTTTTAATGCAGTGGATTTTGCCTCGCACCGATTATGTTAAAATTGACAGCATCGTTTGAGGCAAAACCATTGATTAATACGTTCGCGGCGCATACACAGCATTAACTAAGCACTATACTCCCCACCACCAAAACAAGGACGGTGGGATAATCCCCTAAATCCATTCCCCAACACTCGAGGGAAATGGATAGGGATAAAGGACCATAACCGAATTACCACCACACCAGAAACCAAGTATAAAGGAAAACACACACACCACCAGAAATTAAGATGAATGTGTCTGCATTAAGATAAAAAGAAACTGTGCGCCGTGAACGTCGGCATCACCTCCCTTCCACCATGTTCGCGGCAACAAATAATAGAAAATTTATTGTTATTTAAACTTATAGATGTTAAATTAAAATATGTAGCTGCCCTTCTACTTTTGGGCCGCAAACCACCGCATCCACACGGTCTCCTTCGATTCGCCAAGAAGAAAAAGGCGAATCTACGGAGCCGGTGATGCCGACGTTAGTTGCGTTTATAAAATGAAAGGATCCGATATGAAAAAGCTAATTATCTTATTCACGGCTTTAATTTTTATGTCACTTAAGACAAATGCTCAAATTCCAAATTATGGATTTGAAATTTGGGAAAATTATTCTGATCCAGACAATACAAATAATGTTTACCAAAAACCTGACAAATGGGTAGGTCTTTTACCTACTTCTCCTTCAACTTATTCATTTTCCATTGTTAAAAATTTGGATAATTATCCTCCTGGCACCGGACAATATTCGTTGTTAATTAAATCTGATGTAGCAAATGGGGTGGATGGAGTTGCATTTAGTTATGACTCATTTCCGCCTGGAATCTCTTGGCAGAATATTCCGCCTGCATTTCCAATAAATTACCGGCCAACTTCCTTATTTTTGTACTATAAATATTTTCCCGCCAATGGTGATTCTATGCGAGTAGTTTGTTGTTTTTATAAAAATGGATTTATTATTGGTGGATTTGATTATAAATCACCACAAAGTGTTCCAAACTGGACACAATTAGAGATACCGATAAGCTATAATACTTCAGACGTTCCCGACTCTGCTACAATTATTCTATTTACCTTCTGTAAGATACAACATGATAGTTCAATGTTGTATGTAGATAATTTGAGCTTTGATAATCCGATTACTTTAATAGGTGAAGGTAAACGGATTTATCTCCCAAAGAATTTTGCCCTTATGCAAAATTATCCGAATCCGTTCAATGCAATGACTACTATAAAGTATTCCGTTTCTAAAACAAGTCTTGTTACTATTAAATTGTATAATGTTTTGGGTAAAGAAGTAGCAACATTATTAGATGAAGAAAAGTCTCCTGGAGATTACGCGATTAAATTTAATGCAAACGATCTCCCAAGTGGAATTTATTATTATCAAATGCTGACCAATTCATTCAAGGACACAAAAAAGCTAATTTTAATTAAGTAAAATAAAAGCAACTAACGATGCGCTCCACCTGACCGCTATTCCACTGGCCTGCCTGTCGGCAGACAGGCGCTCCATAGCGGGAGGTGAGCTTGGTCGTTCGCGGCGCATACACAGCATTAAGTAAGCACTATACTCC
>CAYYPT010000139.1:0-7191 GCA_964473625.1 uncultured bacterium
AAAACAATCTCTGGTTAATTAAACACCGAGGAGGGTTAGAAATGAATGAGAAAGTTAGGTTTATTTTGAGAACAGTTCTTGTACCAATGCTCGTATTGATTTTTATGTTTACGGGCAATCTCTGGTCTGGAACAAAGGGCAAAATTGCCGGTAAAGTACTTGATCAATCAACTGGGAAACCCCTATTTGGAGCCAATGTAGTTATTGTTGGTACCACCCTTGGGGCAGCCACCGATGCTGAGGGAGATTTCTTCATCATAAATGTCCCACCTGGCACATATTCTGTCAAGGCAAGTATGATGGGTTATGAAACATTAATCCAGAAAAATGTTAATGTTATGGTCGATCATACAACACGGCTTAATTTTCTCTTGAAAACGACTGTTATAAAAGGTAAAGAAATAACAATAGTGGCAGAAAGACCAATTGTAGAAAAGGACGTAACAGGAAGTGGAGTAATCATGGATGCAGGTTCTATTAACCGTGCTCCAGTAATTCAACTAAACGATGCACTACGGCAACAAAGCGGAGTCTATTATACTGGCGAAACTACTTACCTGCGAGGTGGATTATCAACCGAAATAAACTACAATCTGGATGGAGTTTCTCTCAACAGTGGTCTTCTCTCGGACAATTGGCAAAGACTCAATGTTACCGCCATACAGGAAATTTCTGTTCTAACCGGGGGTTACAATGCAGAATATGGCCATGCTATGTCAGGGGTTGTTAATGTGGTTACTAAAGAAGCATCAACTTTGGAAAGAAACATTCACGGTACTATAAAATATCGCATCCGCCCCGCTGGTCAATATCACTGGGGTAAGAATATTTACGATAAAAGCTTGTGGAAATATACCCACTACGATCTTGCATACTGGGAGGAAAAATTAAAGGACCCGGTTCAGGCGCAGGGATTTGCACAATATTTTAAACGTTTTTATGGATGGGATGGCAATACGGTTCCAACGGCGGAGCAACTTCTTTCAACCTACCGGAAGCAAATTACGCCGGATCCAATTCTTGGTGATTACACCAAACGTCCCCAGCATGAAATCGAAGCCACAATCTACGGATCCCCAATGAACAAAATGAGCTTCCTGCTCTCTGGTCGCTATAAAAGAGGTGTTAACATCTGGCCACAAGCGGAAAAGTATAACCCTGAATACAATCTCCAGGGAAAACTTACATATTATCTATCAAAAAACAAGAAATTGACTTTGGACTTGTTGAGGGGCTGGTATAGAAGCTGTACATATACAGAAAGTAACTGGAATAACTTTGAAAGTTCACAGGAAGCTCAATGGCAGCCAAATTCTGACGTGCGTAATCCCTATGATGGTCAGGCTTATGCACCCTGGGGAGGATATTGGCTGAAAGGACCCGAGGAAAAAGCCCTAAACATGGCTACTTTGAAATGGCAGCACACATTAAGTCCCGCGACTTTCTATACACTTCAACTTACCTATCTTACAGATGATATGACTGAGTTGCAGGACTATTCAAAACTTAAAACCGATGTGTCTACAGTAGGTTGGGGTGATAGCTGGTTTGATCTTGGTGGTAATTTCCGCTTAGAATCCAGACAAATCCAGGTAAATAACTACAGTAAGAGTAAGGTACTTACAGCCAAAGGTGATCTGCTAAGTCAGATCAGTAAGTCTCATCAGATCAAAACAGGCGCAGAGTTCAAGTTTTTCAATGTCGACTATCAGCATTATTACATGGAATTTCCTGCTGGCGATGTCTGGCACCTGGACAATGTATTTAATGGTAAACCAGTAGAAGGTGCTTTCTACATCCAGGATAAAATGGAGTATCAAGGATTAATTCTGAACATAGGAGTACGCTTGAGTACATTTAACGCCCGACATAAATACCCAGAAAGTATTTACGATCCTCTTGCATTTGAAACATGGCATGGTGGAGACGGAACACATCCCTCTAATACTGTACCAATTTGGCAATCTTACATGCCTGCTAAAGACTGGTTTGCTACCCGGACCAAAGATTATCGGAGCTTCTTTGATGGCCACCGCCAGGATAAAAACACGGTTAAATCCAGCTGGAAGTTTGCTGTGGCTCCTCGTATAGGATTATCATTCCCCATTACTGATAACTCAAAGCTCCGTTTCAGCTATGGACATTTCTATCAGCGACCTTCCTGGGCCAAACTTTTGGGTTTCCCCACAAGTTGGTATGATAGTGATCCATACGGGTCAGTAAGAATGGACCAATGGCAGGGCTGGTATGGACATCCTGGGCTAACTTACGATAGAACTATTCAATATGAACTTGGTTTTGATCAGAACTTGTTCAACATATTCCGTCTTGATTTCACAGCTTATTACAAAGATGCTGACCGCCTAACAGGTTTCTCCCATCAGAGTACTTACAATCAATCCGGAGGTGGTTTTGCACAAACCGGATGGGGAAATAATGTTTATACAACAAGCACCTCACGAAACATTGCTAATGATGGTCACGACAATATCTTTTACACCAATAGTGCTTTTAAAGATATAAGAGGCATTGAACTTTCCGTAGATAAACTCTTTAATAGAAGATGGTCTGCAAATTTCACTTTTAACTACGGGCTCAGTACGGGTGGCGTGACAGGTTACTGGCAATACAGAGAAGATGCCAGTACACCCAATCAACCGCAGTCTTTTTCAGAGACTAAAGTAACCTGGATAAGTAGTTATATTTTCAAAGGGAGCATCAACTACGTAACACCCAGAAGTTTTGGATTCGCCCGTGATATCAATATGGGATTATACTATGAGTACTTTGCAGGACCACAATATACCTACTACCCGGATGATTACACTGGCCTTCGGGTTCCGAACAATAAACGATGGTATCCACATCAAAGAACAGATCTAAAAATTGTTAAACGTATACCTCTTGGGAATATTACTCCTGTAATTGGTATAGAAGTATTTAATGTGTTCAATAATTATGATAGATTTCTGCTCGGAGGAGATGATCTCAAAAAGTGGGAAGAACACAAAGAACTGCCTAAGATTTGGCAATCTGGCGAGGATAATGTATGGTGGTTCTATAACTCCATCAGTAATCCTAAGAGAATGGTGTACGTGACAATGAGTCTTGAATTTTAAGTAAAATAAGTAGTATTTTTGGAGGAGAAAAACTATGAAAACTAAAATATCTTTTAAAAAAGCAGCTCACGGTTATGGTATTACCGCCATTATTTTGTTTATAATGGTGGTAGCTCCATTCCTCTACGGTCAAGACTTCAATTATAAAGATCTGACTCGTGGAAAGCTTTGGGCGCGCATCTGGAACACATCCGCAGTTGGGCAACCCACACTAGGTGGCGAAGAATTTTACAAATTTGACTATCCTGGCCACCTGCTTGGGACAGATTTGAGCGATCATTATGGTATGTGTGAATGGTCGGGCTGGATGGCCTGGGCTAACGTGGACGGTGTAGGAGTTCCTTTCCGCGTTTGCATGGCATACGATCCAAATCCAATGTATATTGCTCCACTAGAAGATACCAAGTTGATTAAAAATTACAATCTGGAGGATCCTACAATCCCAGCTGAAGAGATCATAACAGGTGCAAGTTTAATAAAGGAATATGGCGTTGAAATGCATTTCAGAGCAATGGCCTGGAGCGTTCCTAAATATGATGACTTTATTATATACGAATTTGTTTTTAAAAACACTGGCAATCATCAAATTACCAATTTCAGGTTTGCTCCAACAGCTGAACTTAGCATTGCCACACCTATTGTTGGTGGATGGAGAGATGATGATGTGTATGAGTGGGATGTGGAACATCAAGCCTTTTATTTTCATGATGGTAGACTTTGGAACACAGAGAGCGAACCTGTAACTTATTCGTATGGATTAACGAAAAGGGATCTGGGTGACCCCGCTGATCTTGGCGCACCAAATGCTATTAACCACGAATTCCAATCCCCGCAGTATTTTACCTACTATTGGCTGGATAAACCTGTAAAATCGGATCCGGCTGAGCGTGACCACATGAATATAGTTGACAAAGGCAATCTGAATCAGGAATGGAACCGAGTACAATTAGACCCAATGAATGATGATCCAGAAGTGGATTTTGATCCTGATGATTACATTCTGACAGCTCTAAAATACGATCAGCCTTTGCCCCCTACCAGTGAAGATGGCCAACCATTGGACGATATCGCAGCGAGTTTAGGTTTAACTACCGCTCCACGCACTCTTTACGAACGTCAGATAGACTATCTCTATGAGACCGGTCCATATGATTTACCCCCTGGCGGGGAACTCAAGTTTGTCATGGTTGCTGCAGCCGGGATGATGGATTTTTCGAGAGTTGCCGCTGGCGGCTTAGAAAACGAAGCTCATCTAAAAGATGGCGCTGACAGCTTGTGGGCACATATAGAGGCCGCTAAAGAGCTTTACAGGAGAGGCTATCAATCTCCCCATCCACCTCCAACTCCCACAGATGGTATGAATTCACTTGTCATTACTCCCCTGTCAGAGGGACAAATGATTAAAATTCAGTGGCCTCCTATCCCGGATGATTATGTTGATCCAGATTATGGTGTCAATGACTTTGCTGGGTATCGTGTCTATCGATCCACGTTTAGGAACGTAGGACCCTGGGAACTTATAGCTGATATTCCTAAGGGGCAAGAAACTATGGAAAACGGTATGGTTACATACAAAGATAAAGCAATACTTGGTGTGGGTTATTATTATGGAGTTACATCCTACGATACTGGTCACAACGAACCATGGCCTCCTGACCCCACAGTTACCAGCCTTCCCCCATTAGAAAGTGGACTCGTTAACGCTAATCTTGAACCCGTATACGCGATGGCTGCGACTAGCAATAATCTAAATGATGTACGTGTTTATCCCAATCCTTTCAAACAGCATAGCCAGCTTAGAGGAACAGGTGAGCGATATCGGCTAGAGTTCGTTAATATACCTGCTAAATGTACAATTCGTATCTACACATTAGCTGGGGAGTTAGTCAGGACGATAAAACACGACGACGGTAGTGGTAGCGAGTCATGGGGTTCTAAAGCTTTGGCAGATTACCAGGTAAATAGATACTTACAGTATGTAGCTCCGGGAGTTTATCTTTTCCAGGTGGAATCAGAAGTCAAAGGACATGAAGGCGAAACTAAGGTCGGGAAATTTGTTATTATTAAATAATACAAACCATGGAGGAACATAAGATGATAAAGAAAACATTTATCATATTGATTTTAATTGCCATAACTTTTTGGAGTGGTATAGCTTTACACGCTCAATACAGGCAGGACAGCGGGATAAACCCTCCTCCTTTTGAGCGAGTAGGACAAAGTGGGTGGCAATTTCTTCATCTTCCAACAGTAGCAAGAAATGCTGCCTTAGCAGACATTAAAAGTGGGCTGACCAACAATGATGCATCATCCATTTTTAGTAACCCCGCTAATCTTGTAGATGTAAAAAATGTCGATGCAACATTCAGTAAACTCAATTATGTTGCAGATATTTCTTACGTTACAGTAGCAGTGGCGAAAAATTTTGGAGGATGGGGAGTATTTGGATTGAGCTTTGCCAATCTTGATGTGGGGACCATGTATCGTACTGAAAACGTCTATAATGAAGATCTTGGCATTACACAGCGCAGTGGTGACTTGGGTACATTCACAGCAGGTGATATACTAATTGGTTTTTCTTACGCTCGTTCTGTTACAGATAGACTTTCTATAGGTGGAAATCTTAGTTACATTCGAGAAACCCTGGATGACGTGACTAATAAAAACTGGAATGCTGACTTTGGAATATTTTTTCGTACTGGGTTTCATAGTCTACGTTTGTCAATGCTTGCCCGCAACTTCGGTCCTGACACAGAATTCTTTGGTTTCACAGAAATCTACGGTTTACCTCAAAGTGTCAGAATGCCTATAGATTTCCGAATGGGAATTGCCTATGATTTTCTTGAAGGCACTAATGGAAATCCGCACAAACTAACTGGTTATCTTGAAGGAGTTCATCCAAACGACGCCCCAGAAAGAATACACACAGCCCTTGAGTATACCTTCTTAAAAATATTTTCTTTACGAGCAGGATATAAGTTTAATTATGACGAACAAGGGCTTACTTTAGGTGGTGGATTAAATTTCGATATGTCAGGAATAAAGGGCCGTATTGATTATGCTTACTTAGATTATGGTAGATTAAATTCAGTCCATCTGTTCACTATAGGATTTGGTTTTGGGGAATAATTGATTGAAAATAAAGTATTGGCTACCTCTAATTTTCCATTTGAGGTAGCCAATACACATGATTTTTGGTTCCTCAACAAATTCAGCTCGCTATATTAGTTCTTTTAAAAAACCCAAGTTTTTACGAGTCAATAATGCAATCATTAAATCCCTTACAAATAATGCAACTTGAAAGCGCAACCAATTATCTATTAGTTGGTTTTTTTATCCGTTAATTCGGGATAAATCTATTCAATTCAGAAAAATTTTGTTTTTAAGATCCAAGGAATAACAGAATGGAAGTAAAATCAAAAATTAAAGCAGTATTCTCAGTACGGAGAAAAAGCATTCCTGGTTGGCCTCATATAAATTACGATTATGATAAAGAATCAAAAAAAATCTTGGGACAATTGGAATCTAAATTTCCCAGCATTGAATTTAAACCTGAATATTATTATTCAGAAGAAAAGGCAAAAGAAGGATTCAGAGATAACAAAAAATATGATGGTATTGTTATTTTCAACTTAGCACACGGCACTGGAGTACCAAGAGCATTTTTAGAAAGAGAAGAAGCTGGAGTTATTGTTGATGGATTATTCGGTGGATCAGGCGATTCTATACGCTCTCATCATAAAATTAAAAAGGAGAAATTACCTGTTATAACTGTACTATCCTCCGATTTTCAAGATGTTGTGGATGCAATCGAATTATTAAAAGTAAAAAAAAGAATAAGCAATTCAAAAGTTCTTGTATTTAAAAACTTTGCACCAATTCCCAAGGAAAAAGAAGAACTTATTAAAGAATCTGTCGGTACCGGAAGTACGTGGAAACGGTTTCTTCAGGGGCGCAAAGGCATGGAAAATAAACTAAAGTTGCTAAAAGATAGATATGGTGTAAATGTAATTGTTGGGACAAAAGAAGATTTACTTTCTTATTATAATGCTACAGATAAAAATAAGGCAAT
>CAYYPT010000140.1:0-7185 GCA_964473625.1 uncultured bacterium
TTTAAAAAAGTTCAATCCCTCTAAAGTTACTTTATTTTTGAGTCAATGCGATAGTTAATGTAATATCAGAATCTTCTTGCAATTGTATTATATCTGTTTTATATTTTGAACAATTATCTATTAATAGGGGTTCCCATGTATGATGAATTTATAGAAATAGAACTTACAACAAAAGAAAAAAGATTGAAACCTTGGGAGCGACGTTTTTCTCAAATAATGTTATTTTTTGAGAATGTTATTAAAATTCCTTTATTTCGCTGTCAGCGCTGCGGAGAGTGTATTTTGAGTCATACCGCTTTTGTTTGCTCCCAGCGGTGTCCTAAACGAATGCGGAACGGGCCATGTGGAGGGACGCGGGAAGGAGGGTATTGTGAGGTGTATCCTGAACGAAAATGCATTTGGTATTTGATTTATAAGAGGGCCAGGCTCTTTGGAAGACTTTCTTTTTTAACAAGAATAGAAAAAATCCACAACTGGAATCTTGAAAAGACTTCTGCATGGTTTAATGTTTTTACAAAACGTATAGAACCACCAAAACTTTTTCTTCGGAGCAAAAAGTGACATTAAAGGAAAAAATTGAGTCTGGACGATTTGTTGTTACAGCAGAACTCGGGCCGCCACAAAGCAGCAATGGCAATGTAATCAGGAAGAAAGCTGTTCATTTTAGAAATGTGGTGGATGGTGTTAATATTACTGACAATCAAACAGCTATTGTTCGTCTTTCCAGCATTGCTTCGGCTAAGATTCTTCTTGATGAAGGACTGGAACCCATTATTCAGGTGACGTGTCGCGATCGCAATCGAATTGCACTCCAGAGTGATCTTTTAGGAGCTTCTGCCCTTGGAATAAAAAATGTACTTTGTCTGACAGGTGATTATGTAACATTTGGCAACCATCCAGAAGCAAAGCCAGTATTTGATTTAGATTCTATCCAGCTAATTTATATGGTAAGAAAATTGACCAAGGGATTTTTCCTTTCCGGGGAAAAGATGAAAACAGCTCCAGATTTTTTTATTGGTGGGGCTGCCAATCCTTTTGCCCCTCCTTTAGAATTTAGAGTGTTGCGTCTGGCTAAAAAGATCCGGGCTGGAGCCCAGTTTATTCAAACGCAGCCTGTTTTTGACCTTGATCGGTTTAATGAATGGATGAGAGGTGTCAGAAATTATGGTTTGCACAAAAAGGTGGCAATCCTTGCCGGGGTTATGCCTGTGAAATCAGCAAAGGCTCTCCAGTATATGATAAAAGAAGTTCCGGGCATGAGAGTCCATCAAGCCTACGTTAAACGTATGGAAAAGGCAGATGATCCTAAGGAAGAGGGAATAAAAATTGCTGTGGAGATTATTCAAGAGCTTAAAAAAATTGAAGGAGTAAGGGGCATTCATCTAATGCCTTTAATGTGGGAAAGTATAACTCCGCGAATTGTAGAAGAGGCTGGTCTGAAACCGAAATGAGATAAAGCAAACTATAGTTGGGTGATGAAACCATCTATACCAGAAATTCTAATATCGAAATTCTAAACAAATTCAAATATCGAATAACAGAAACACAAGAATAGGATTGTGGACATTTGAATTTAGAATTTTATCGTATCAGTGAGAATTTACAAATTTGTAAGGTTTAACTTTAGGTACTACTACGTAGGGATAAAGATGGATAAGGAAACATTTAGACAGCGGGTTGAAAACGAAATCTTGATTATTGATGGAGCGATGGGAACTATGCTGCAGCCTTATCTTCCAGCAGACACCTGTATGGAACTGGCCAATATCGAGCGGCCGGATGTGGTTGCCATGGTTAATTCAGCATATCTTGAAGCGGGTGCTGATATAATTTTAACCAATACATTTGGAGGCAACCGAATCAAGCTGGGAGAATTTGGGCTTAAAGATAGGGCACGAGAGATTAATGTCGCTGCAGCAAAATTGACCAAAAAGGTTGTTGGAAATCGTGCGCTGGTTGCAGGTTCTATTGGCCCCACTGGGAAGTTGGTTGACCCATTAGGTCCCTTAAATTTCGATGAAGTTTATGAAGCTTATAAAGAACAGGCAGTAGCCTTGGCGGAAGGAGGGGTAGATCTATTTATAATGGAAACTTTTTCTGATCTAAAAGAGATCAAAGCAGCAGTAATAGCCATTAGAGAGAATACAGATCTTCCTATAATGGCTTCCATGACATTTGAAGAGAGTTTTTTGACGTTTACTGGTACTGATCCTGCAACTGCTGCTACTATCCTTACTTCCCTAGGTGTTGATGCAGTGGGGGTGAACTGTTCCACAGGTCCCGAGCCAATGTTAGAAGTTGTTGGAAGATATGTGTTGACCACCAATCGTCCCATATTTGTTGAACCTAACGCTGGTATTCCCCGATTAGAAGATGATACTGTAACTTATGAAGTTACTCCAGAGGAAATGGCGCATTACGGCGAAATGTTTGTAGAAATTGGGGCCAGTATTGTAGGGACATGTTGTGGTAGCACGCCAGAACATACAGCTTTATTGAGGAAAAAAATAAAAGGGAAAAAGCCTCTTTCCAGAAATGTGCCATCGCTTCTTAGGCTGTCCAGTCGTGTAAAAACAGTTGAAATTGGTGCAGAATTACCATTCTGTGTGATTGGCGAACGAATTAATCCTACAAATAGAGATGATCTGGCAAATGAAATTACAGCTGGCAGGGTGGGTTTACTCATGAAAGAAGCTCAGGCTCAGGTTAAAGAAGGTGCTCATCTTCTTGATATTAACATTGGTGTACCAAGTATTGACGAAACAAAAATGATGAAAGAAGTTGTGAGAGCTATAGAAAATACAGTTGACGTTCCTCTCGTAATCGACAGCGTAAACCCTCTCGCGGTGGAAGCTGCTTTAAAAGAATCTGCCGGGAAGGTGCTTATAAATTCTGTCAATGGAGGAAAAGAGAGTTTAGACTCAATTCTCCCGCTTGCCAAGCGGTTCGGAGCAGGTCTTCTCTGTCTTGCTGTGGGAGAAAAGGGTATTCCCAAAACTGCTGAAGAGCGGCTTACTGTGTTAAAGCAAATTGTACATGAAGCTGAAAAGGTCGGCATTCCGAGAGAGGATCTTATTTGTGATGGTTTGACACTCACTGTGTCGGCTCAGCAGAAACGAGCAGAGGAAACACTCAAGACAGTAAAAATGGTAAAAGAAGAACTGGGACTTCCTACTGTTCTTGGAGTTTCCAATATTTCTTACGGGCTTCCTGAGCGCAGCCTCATCAATGCTACATTTTTAAGTATGGCAATGGCTGCCGGTTTAGATGCAGCCATAATGAATCCAGGAGATTCCAGGATGATGGGTACAGTTAGAGCTGCTTCTGTTCTTACTGTACGGGATAAAGATTCAAAGGAATTTGTAAAAAGTCATCTTCGCAAGAAAAAATCAAGTAAATCAGTTGAAAAAGCACTGGTTCTTTCTCAGGGCATAGGTGAAAAAATATACCAGGCAGTTATTATGGGGAACCGAAATGAAATTGTCCCATTGGTTGAAGAAGCTCTAAATTCTGGCAAGAGCGCTTTAGAAATAAATAATCAAATGCTTATTCCTGCTATTGAAGAAGTTGGAATTAAATATGATAGGAAAGAGATATATCTTCCTCAAATGATTTTATCTGCTGAAACAATGCAGCAGGCATTCCATGTGCTGGAGCCACACTTTGCCCGTACAGAAGCCCATGCAAAAGGAACAGTGCTGTTATGCACTGTCAAAGGAGATGTGCATGACATTGGTAAGAACATTGTTGGGCTCTTTCTTAAAAATCAGGGGTTTAAAGTAGTTGATCTGGGCAAAGATGTTCCTGTAGAAAAAATTGTTGCAAGAGTTCAGGAAGTTAAACCCGATGTAGTAGGACTTTCAGCTTTAATGACAACGACAATGATCCAGATGCCAAAAGTGATTGAAGCATTAAAAAAAATAGGATCGTCTGTTAGAGTGGTAGTTGGCGGCGCTGTGGTTACAAAACGTTATGCTGCTGAAATTGGGGCTGATGGTTATGCAAAGGATGGTGTTTCGGCAGTGGAAATGGTGAAGGAACTAATTGGGGAGAAGGTTCATTAAAAAATAAATATATTGTTTTATGGAGGCTTGGTATGGCGAATTTGGCAATACGTACAGAAGGGCTGACCAAAATTTATACGGAGGTAACCAGAGGTGGGCTAAGGCGTAGAAAGATTGTGGGGCTGGAGGATTTAAATTGTGAGGTTGAAGAGGGAGAGGTATATGCATTTATAGGGCCCAACGGTGCCGGTAAAACAACAACAATTAAACTTCTCACAAGGCTCCTCTATCCTACAAAAGGCCGTGTCTGGATCCTGGGTCAGCTGAATACTTCTCGTGCCTCAATGAAAAGAATAGGATATTTGCCTGAACAGCCCCATTTGTACGGCTACCTTTCCGGCAGAGAGTTTTTAGATTTTGTAGCCAGGATTTTTGGCCTTGATTCTAAAACCCGAAAAAAAAGGGTTCCTGAACTTTTGGAAAAAGTTGGTTTGGAAAATCGTGCAAGTGTTTTGATCCGAAACTATTCCCGCGGAATGGTTCAGCGGTTAGGACTGGCACAGGCTTTGATTAACGATCCTTTGCTTCTTATTCTGGATGAACCAATGGCAAGTCTCGATCCACTCGGGAGAAAAGATTTTCGGGATATTATTCTTGAATTAAAGAAAGAAGGGAAAACTATATTTTTCAGTTCTCATATTCTTTCTGATGCTGAGATGATAGCAGACCGGGTTGGAATGCTCAACAAGGGCAAACTGATTAGTGTTGGAAAACTGGATGATCTTATTGGATCCAATGTTACCTCGGTTGAAGTAACATTTACCATTGAACCTGCCAAACTTTCTGAAATGAATCTGAAGCAGGAAGATGTTGTGGTATGTGATCGAAGCGTGATGATTCGTCTTAGGAAGGAAGAAGCAGTTTCGGAGATTCTAAAACGGATTGATAAATTTGGTGGAAAAATTATTTCGGTCATTCCCCAGAGAAAGAGCCTTGAAGATATTTTTATGGCTGAGATAAGGAGGTGAGATTATGCGTGTCTGGGCTGTATCGTTGAATACTTTCAAAGAAACCATTCGAAATCGCGTAATGGTCAATATCCTGATTTTTGCCATTGGACTGATTTTACTTTCTCTCGTAATTGGAGATTGGTCAATGGGCCAGCAGGTAAAAGTTATAAAAGATTTTGGTCTCTCAGCCATGTCTCTCTTTGGACTTCTTATAGCCATTTTCATAGGTATCAGACTGATGGTACAGGAATTTGAACAAAGAACAATTTATGTGATTGCCTCTAAACCTATCCATCGATGGGAGATTCTTCTGGGCAAATATCTTGGACTGGGTATTACTCTGGCAGTTAATGTAATTTTTATGAGTTTAGCTCTCTGGGGTGCAGATCTTTTTATGGAGGGCAAAATTGATTTTGGGTTGGCCCCTGCTATCCTTTTGATCTATATAGAGATTCTTCTGGTTGTTATGCTTGCCCTTTTCTTTTCTTCTTTTGTTTCTCCTAATCTCAGCGCTATATTCACTATACTTGTTTTTATCATCGGTCACCTAAGCGCATTTTTGCGAGATTATGTTCAACTCCATCCTGAAAACAGTTATAACTGGGTTTTAAAGCTAATATATTGGGTGGTTCCAAATCTGGAAATGCTTAACATAAAAATGGCAGTGGTTGAGCATCTCGAAAGACCACCTCATGCTGTGACTTATGGTTTTTTCTACGGGATAGGATATATTCTCATTTTATTGGTTTTTACTGTAGCAATTTTTAACAAAAAAGATTTTAAATAGGAAGTGTGCAATGAAGCCGTTTCTTAAAAAGACCTTTTTTGTCGTTGCTATTATTCTTCTTGGTTTTGAAATCCATTGGACGCAAAGTGCAATGGATAGGCATCGGGTTATTCGGTTTGTTAATAAACGTCCTGTTTTTCTCCCCAGGGGTAAAATCTTGAAGTGGATTAGTATGGGATATAGAGGTCTGGCTGCCGATTGGCTCTGGATTGAAAGTGTGCTCTATTATGGACGGCGTGTAACAGATGAAGATAATCCTTATTACGTGTACATGCTGAGAAAGGGGATTGAAGAAGAATTTAAGAATCGCCCTCAAGCTTCTCCTGTTGCTGACTCCATTATGGGTTTGGCTAAGGACCTCAGTCATATTCTTTATCGGTTTGATAGTCGGGGACTGGTTGATTACGTTTATCCCATGCTGGACAGGGTAACAACTCTTGATCCACATTTTATCACTCCTTACATTTTTGGAGGTGTGTACGTGCTGATGGAGACAGGGGAAATAGAAGCTTCAATAAAACTTTTACAAAAAGGGTACAGAGCTAATCCTGAACGCTGGCAGCTTCCTTTCTATCTGGGATGGATTGAATGGATGTACAAAGGAGATATAGAAAAAACATATAAGTATTTGTTGGAAGCTGTTAGAAAGGAAGGTTGTCCACGGTATGTAGGAGATTTACTTGCCGGGCTTTCAGAAAAACTGGGACGTGCCGAACTTACAAAACGTTACTTGAAAGGTTTACTCGAAAGTACTGATAATCCAGAAATCAAAAAGCAAATTGAAAAACTTCTTCGGCAGATTGAAAATAAAAGTTAGATAACTGAACTTTGGCAAATTTGCCAAAGTTCAGTTAGTTATAATAAACAATATTGTCATTCCTGTATGTTCTAAGCGGGGATCCAGGAGGACTGGTTGCAAGGGTGGGTTCCCGACAGAACATTCCGGGAACGACAGGGGAAAAGGAAATGGAGGTAATGAGAAAGGATGGAGCATTATCTTTGAGTTCACTCTAAAAAGGGGCTAAAGCCCCTGGATAATATTGGCTGTTTGATTTATTCTCCGCCCTGAAGGACGGAGCTAATTAGCAACAAAACGAGGGAATAGTCCCGACATTTATGTCGGAGGAAAAGAGTAAGTAATTATTTTCCGAAGCCCTTGATGTTTCCCCGAGATGAGAGATGAAATATAAATTTGCTAAAGTTTAGTTAGATAAATTATAGCTTTTAGGTTCAAAAGTGGGATTACTTCCCTGCCCGGCAATATTAGTGGTTCAAGTCGGTTACATAGATCCCACAATTTTACAGTAACCCCGTTTTTTACATATTGATATGGAGGAAAATGCTATGGCTGAACAAAAAGTTTCTTCTTGGGAAGAAAAACTTG
>CAYYPT010000141.1:0-7145 GCA_964473625.1 uncultured bacterium
TGAAATAAGAAAGCTTTTTCCAGCCCTGCAGGTTCAAAACATAGGGATGTTTCCTCTGGTTCCCAAACAGGAGTTTGGGAACGTGGAGTGTATGTCTTTCTGAAGTGTGCCGATTTATTGGCAAACCTCAGAATCATTTGCCCACCGTGGTTCAGGTGCATAATATTTTTTACGGGTCAACCTGCGCAGAGGCAAAGTCTCTGCGGGAAACAAAATCAGGAGGTCGCCCAGCATAGATATACTGGGCGATCATGTCGTCTGAATTTTTGCCCCAACAGACGATTGAATTTGTTTAGAGTTTCGATATTAGAATTTTGAATTTATCGTTATAAAGTAACTTTGACATTTATGGGAAAACTGAAAGTTTGTTTTGTCAAGGAGTATTGTACTCTTCTTTGTCTCAGAGCGTTTGTTTAGTTCTGGAATAATCAGGGGAAGCGCAGTTGAAATAAGGCGTCAAAAACAACTTGAATACTTACCATGATTTTATTACATTTAAATAGAAAAACTAAATTCAAAGGGTAGATTTTTGAAGAGAAAAAAGTCAGCCCAAAAATGATTATAAATTCCGCCACATATGATGCTCTTTCCATTGGGACTGTTGTTGCTTTGGATTTTGAAACTACTGGACTTGATCCCGATAAAGATGAAATTTTAGAAGTAGGGATGGTTAGAATGGAAAGAGGGGAAATAGTGGCGCGCTACAGCCAACTTTTCAATCCTTCTGTTTCCATTCCCAAGGTTGTTACCAAGCTTACAGGCATCAAGCCTGAGGATTGTTCAAACAAGCCGTTGTTAAAAGAAAAACTTCCAGAGATAACAGAATTTTTAAAAAATAGCTGGGTTGTGGCTCACAATGCAGATTTTGATCTCGCTTTTCTTAAAAAAGCATTTCAGCAGTTCACATCAGATCCTTTTCCAATTTCTCCAGAGCGAGTTTTGGATACACTGGAACTTTCCCGGTTTCTTCTTCCGATGCTTCCCAATCACCGCCTGGAAACAGTAGCAGATTTTCTCAATATTGCATCAAAGCCTGAGCATAGGGCCCTCTGCGATGCAGAGGCAACAGTCCTGATTTTCCGGGACTTTATTCCTATGATACTGAGCCTGGATATCCAGGTGATAAAATTGGTTAATCGAATATTGACCGATGGGTTCGATGGACTTTCTTTTTTCTTTGAAAGAGTTGCCGCATTTGTGGGAAAATACAACTCAGGGGGGGCAATTTTGCAAAAGAAAGGTCCCCCAAACATTTTAGGCAAACCGGTAAGCAGCTATGCTGCCTCAAAAGTTCGGTCATTTAATGAAAAAGAAATTGATATTTTCTTTGAACCTGGAGGGCTACTTTCAAAAATTATGCCTCGCTATGAATCCAGGAAACCACAACAGGAAATGGCCAGACTTGTTGGTAGAACATTTCATCAGGATGGGTTTTTAGTAGCAGAAGCAGGCACAGGGGTTGGGAAGTCTCTTGCCTATCTTATCCCTGCGGTTCTCTGGATAATGCAGGGTAAAGATCGCAGAGTAATTATTTCTACTCACACAAAAACACTTCAGGACCAACTGTTTACAAAAGAACTTCCTATGCTTAGTGATACTCTTGAGTTGCCTTTTATTGCGGTTTTGTTAAAAGGGCGGGCAAATTATATTTGTCTTGAACGCTGGGAAAACTTGGTAACGCACATAGAAGAAAAATTTTCTCCTGAAAAGCGAAAAAAGCTTCTTCCTCTTGTGCTGTGGTTATTCGGAACACAAACAGGCGACATTGAAGAAAATACCGGTTTCAGTTGGAAAAAGAATAGAGACATCTGGTCTCAACTTAATTGTGAGGCAGGGTATTGTTCTGGAGCTCAGTGTAAATACGAATCTGTCTGTTTTTTCCAAAAAGTACGTCAGGCATCCAGATCAGCCAATATTGTTGTGGTAAATCATTCTCTTCTTTTCTCCGATGCTGCCAGTGGTTATCCTGTTCTCAGCGATTACGATACGTTGATTATTGACGAGGCGCATCAGGTAGAAAGAGTGGCTTCACAGTGCCTCGGAAGTTCTCTTCATTTGTGGTTGTTTCGCGATCTTTCTCAACAATTGTATTATTCAGAAGTAAATGAAGGAGGAGTTCTTGCAGCTGCTGGTAAATTGCTAAAAAAAGTTCTGAAAGATAAAGTTGAAAGAAAAGAAGCAGAACAGCTTCTCAGAAATCTTAAAGAACTTTCTCTCAAATTACCGCAAGCAGCATTGCGTTTTTTTAGAGCTCTTGAAGTTTTTGTTTCTCTTAAAGTTCCACAGAAAGGATTTTTTCAGAAACTGCGGATCAGGGAAAGTCGAATGCTTTTTGGTCCACTTTCTCTGGAAACAGAAGCACTAAAGGAACTGCTTAACAATTTATATTCTGATCTTTCCAGGTTTTTATCGCTATTTTCCGAAGAAGAGTCAGATATTTTGGGAATCAAGGAAGTTCAACAGCAGCTTGAATTTGTTCTGGAAAATCTGGTCCATCATAGAGAACTTTTAAACCATTTTTTAAAAGAGGATTATGGAAAGGAGGTTGTATGGTGCGAGCTTGTTCAAAAACAGAATGAAAGAGAAGCTTATCTTTATTCTGTTCCACTTAACATTGCAGATATTTTATCCGAGAAGCTTTACTCAAGGTTAAAGCGATGTGTAATGACTTCTGCAACGCTCACTGTTGGGGGTAAGTTCGACTATATACTAAGTAGATTAGGTATTGATCATGTTGAGCCGGACAGAGTTATTACGCGAGTTTTTGGTTCTCCTTTTGATTTTCGTGAGCAGGCGCTTTTTTTAATTCCTACTTTTGTTCCAAGTCCCAAGGATCAGAATTTTTCAACAGATATATCGGAGTTATTGGAACATATTTTAGCAATGCATCCAAAAGGAACTATGGCTCTTTTTACTTCACACAAAATGCTTCGGGAAGTTTACTATAAAATTCAGCCAACTTTAGAAGAAATGGGAATTCATCTCCTCGGACAGGGGATAGATGGCTCTCGAACTTCTTTACTAAAAATCTTTCAGGAAGATGAGAAATCTGTTCTATTGGGTACTAACAGTTTTTGGGAAGGTATTGATGTACCTGGTTCAGCTCTGGAATTGTTGGTGATTACAAAAATTCCATTTGATGTCCCTACTGAACCGTTAATAGAAGCAAGGATGGAGCAGGTTGGAGCCAAAACAGGAAATGGATTTTTCAATTATGCTGTACCCGAAGCAATTGTAAGATTCAGGCAGGGCTTTGGTCGTTTAATTCGTTCAGGAGAAGACAGAGGAATTATTCTATTGCTTGATCGACGGGTTGTTCAAACTCAGTATGGGGAGCTTCTCCTGGAATCACTTCCTGTAGAACCAAATATTTGCAGAGAAGAAAAGAGTCTTATGAAAATTTTGGAAGAATGGTTTGGCTAATGAAAAACTTGACATTTGGCTTAAAAATCATTATAGTATGAGCAAAAATTAAGGTGAGAATTATGGAAACTAAAATTGTAATGGAAGGATTAACTTTCGATGATGTCTTACTCATCCCTGCCAGATCCGATGTGCTTCCCAGGGAAGTGGACGTTAGTACAAAACTGACACGTCATATTTCACTCAACATTCCTATTGTTTCTGCAGCTATGGATACTGTAACGGATTCTAAGTTAGCTATTGCTATTGCCCGTGAGGGTAGTATAGGGATTATTCATAAGAACTTATCCCCTGAGCAGCAAGCTGAGGAAGTTGATAAGGTGAAAAGATCAGAAAGTGGAATGATTACTGATCCGCTTTCTCTCCCGCCTGATAGAAAACTTAGAGATGCTCTCCAATTGATGCATCAGTACCATATTTCAGGAATTCCTATTGTGGATGGGAAGAAGCTCGTTGGGATATTGACAAATCGGGATTTACGATTCGAAACCAATTTAGATCAACCAATTCATCGAGTTATGACGAAAGACAATCTCATTACTGCTCCTGAAGGTACTCAGTTAGAAGAGGCTGAAAAGATTTTGCAAAAACATAGAATTGAAAAGCTTCCCATAGTAGATAAAGACGGATATCTTAAAGGGTTGATTACTGTTAAAGATATCCAGAAGCGCAAAGCTTTTCCCAATGCAGCTAAAGACGAAGAAGGACGATTATTAGTTGGGGCTGCCGTTGGGGTTTCAGATGATACGATAAGACGGGTTGAAGTTTTAATAGAAGCTGGGGTAGATGTGATTTGTGTAGATACAGCTCATGGTCATTCGGAAGGTGTGCTTAAGACAGTTGAAAAACTCCGCAAAACTTTTCCAGATATAGAATTAATCGGTGGGAATGTGGCAACGGCTTCTGGTGCTGAAGCACTTATTGAGGCAGGAGTGGATGGCGTTAAAGTAGGTATTGGCCCTGGTTCGATTTGTACTACTCGTGTTATTGCAGGGGTTGGTGTTCCTCAAATTTCAGCGGTTTTGGAGTGTGCTAAGGTCTGTAAAAAAGCAGGAGTTCCTTTAATCTCTGATGGTGGTGTTCGCTATTCAGGTGACATTGCTAAAGCATTAGCTGCTGGTGCAGATTCTGTTATGTTGGGTTCACTTTTAGCAGGAGTGGAAGAAAGCCCAGGGGAAATGGTTCTTCTCGAAGGAAGAAGTTATAAAGTTTACCGTGGCATGGGATCTCTTGGTGCAATGGTTAACGGGAGTGCTGATCGTTATTTCCAGGATAACACAGGAATGGATAAGTTGGTTCCTGAAGGAATTGAAGGAAGGGTTCCTTACAAAGGTCGGCTTTCTGATGTTATTTATCAGTTAGTTGGAGGAGTAAAATCTGCCATGGGATATTGCGGAGTTAAGAATGTTAAGGAATTACAGGAAAAATCAAGATTTGTGAAAATAACAGAAGCAGGAGTTAAGGAGAGTCATCCTCATGATGTTACGATTACAAGAGAATCACCTAATTATCAGAGAGGATAAAAAAGAAACCGAGATCGTTCAACTTTGCCGGAATTAGGGGGAGTTACCGGTTTAAGTGAACGCTCCCGGTTTCCAAAAATTATGATTTTTAAGGTAACAGAAAGGGTGACTACATGGTATTCACTAATTTTGTTAACTTTGATTTTATATTAGCAGCTTTGTTTTTGTGAATAATTTTCTTAACAGCCATTTTATCGAGAATTGAAACAGTTCGTTTTAATTCAACAACAGCGGTTTCTTTATCAGGTGCATTTTTTACTTTCTTAATGGCTGTTTTCATTCTTGAACGTTTTGCTTTATTTCTCATGCGTCGTTTTTGATTCTGTCGTACTCGTTTTTCTGCTGATTTGTGTTGTGGCATAAAACCCTCTTCATAAAGTTCAGATTTAAGGTGGTAAAAATATACAAAAAGATGTTTTGATTGTCAAGTGGTTAATGTGGAATTTTTAAAAGATGTTTTATTTTATAATTGGTTTTATACTAATAATTACATTTATTTTATTAGGCCCTTATTATCTCTCAATTGTTTTTGCAATATCTGCTCAAGGGGAAAAACTTGTTTGTATCAATTTTGAATCATTGAGTCGTATTTATGCTATTAAATGCACAAAAAAGGAAAGAAGGAATTCTCTCAGTATTATTATTCTAAATAGATTTTTGATTTTAAAAATAGAAAGAGAGAACAAACTTAAACAATTGTCTTACGCAAAGAAAGAACTATCACGAAAAGGAAAACAGAAGAAAAAGAAAAAAACAAGGTTTCTTATCAAGTATGTAATTATCCATTCTCCTGAATTACTCCGAAGATTTTTAGATGTGCTTAAGGTGAGAAAAGTAAATATCGAAGGGGAATTTGGGTTGGAGAATCCAGCTTTGACCGGAGTAATATATGGTTTGGTTCAATCTTTGCAATTTTCTCAAGGTAAGATTTTTAAATTTTCATTGAGTCCTAATTTTCTTGAGAATACATTTAATGGAAAAGCTAAGTTTGTAGTGTCTTTCTTTTTTTTAAAAATCCTTTTGGAGTTGTCCCGTGCTGGCGCAGAAGTAGGCTGGGTTTATTTAAGGAGTAAGTTATAAACAAAAAGGAGCACTTAATGATTATTGAAGATTTGGTAAAAACGGTTCTTTCAGAGTTGAGGGAAATTACCAGAACCGAAACAGTTGTCGGAAAACCACTTGAGCTGGAAGAGACTACTATTATTCCGGTTTCCAAGATTTCAATTGGTTTTGGAACTGGAGGAACAAAGGGAGAGAAAGAAAAACAGGGAGAGGGAACAGGTGGAGGGGTTACCGTTGAACCTGTGGCGTTTATTGTTGTTCGAGGAGAGAAAGTTGATTTAATTACCATAAAAAAGGAAGAGATTGGTTTGAAAAAGCTTATAGATTTAATTCCACAGGTTGTTGAAAGGGCAAAGGAATATAAAAAGAAGAGCAAGAAATCTGATAAGGAAAAGGAAAAGAAAGAATGAAAAATTCTCGAGTAACTCTTCAGGAGGATTTATTTGAATCTCCCGGGCCAAAAGAATTAAGGAGACGGGTAAAAGAACTAGATGAATTAATTGCCCGCGCATTAAAGGAAAATGATTATGAGAAAGCAAGAGAATTGACCGGCCAGCAGGAGGCCATTATTCAGGAACTTGTCAAGATGGGTGAGAGTTAAACGTTACATTTTAAACATCAAAAATGTTTGCCAGTTTATAACTGCTTTTGGTATTTATTTTGTCGTTAAGAGTTATTTTTATGAAAAAATCTCGAGAAGAAGTTATTATTAAAATCCAAAAAGAGAAAGGATGTGAAGATCTCCCTCTTCCTGCATATCAGACACCCGGTGCCTCAGGTTTAGATCTTTATGCCGCTGTAGATGGAAAGATTGTATTAAATCCTGGAGAGATAAAGTTGATATCTACTGGCATAAGAGTTTCGATTCCCTATGGATATGAAGGCCAGGTGCGGTCCAGAAGTGGACTGGCGCTTAAACATGGGATAGGTTTACTAAATTCTCCTGGGACAATTGATTCGGATTATCGTGGAGTGATAGGAGTGATTCTTTTTAATTTTAGTAAAGGTCCTTTTTTAGTGAACCGAGGAGATAGAATTGCTCAGTTAGTAATCTCTAGAGTTGAGAAGGTATCGTTTTTAGTATCTGAAGAACTTGATAAAACTGAAAGAAATAATAACGGTTTTGGCTCTACTGGG
>CAYYPT010000142.1:0-7081 GCA_964473625.1 uncultured bacterium
TGATAAGTTGGCTTATGACCCCGGAGAATTACATCTTTAGTAACAATACACTTCTGAACATTATCAATTGAAGGAAGTTCAAACATAATCTCTAACATTGCATCTTCCATAATAGATCTAAGAGCTCTGGCCCCAGTCTTTTTCTCCATCGCCAGTTTAACTATAGCTTCTAAAGCATCTTCCTCAAATTCTAAGATAACTCCATCCATTTGAAAAAGACGTTGATATTGTTTTACCAAAGCATCTTTGGGTTCAACTAAAATTTGGAAAAGGGCTTTTTCATCCAGGGCTTCAAGAGTTGCTATCACAGGAAGTCGCCCGATAAGCTCGGGGATCAAACCAAATTTAAGAAGATCATCAGGCTCTACATAACGAAGAGATTCGTCCAGCAACAAATCTCTTTTCTTATTAATTTCTGCCCCAAATCCCATCACTTTTTTCCCAATACGCTGAGAAACAATTTTCTCCAATCCTTCAAAGGAACCACCACAAATAAAAAGAATATTCTTTGTGTTTATATTTATAAAACTTTGCTCAGGATGCTTACGCCCTCCTTTAGGAGGTACGGCCACAACAGCTCCTTCCAATAATTTCAAAAGGCCCTGCTGAACGCCTTCTCCAGAAACATCTCGAGTAATTGATGCACTTTCGGTCTTCCTGGCAATTTTGTCAATTTCGTCTATGTAGACAATGCCCTGCTCAGCCCTTTCCAGTCTATAATCGGCTGCATGGAGAAGTCTAACTAAGACATTCTCAACATCTTCACCTACATATCCAGCTTCTGTAAGAGTAGTAGCATCAGCAATGGCAAAGGGAACCTTAAGAAACTTTGCCAGAGTTTGCGCCAAAAGAGTTTTCCCTGTTCCGGTTGGTCCCAGTAAAAGTATATTACTTTTTGACAGCTCTACATCATTTGACAACATGGTGTCATTTATTCTTTTGTAATGGTTGTATACCGCTACTGAAATCGCCTTTTTTGCCTCTTCTTGGCCAATGACATAGCTGTCCAATTCTTTTTTGATTTCTTTAGGAGTAGGAACAGGATGAACAAGTTTTAAAGACCGGTGTGCAAGATCTGACTTAATAATATCAGCAGCATAACGGACACACTCATTGCAAATATTTACACCAGGGCCTGTTACCATGGCTTCTACTTCCTCCGAAGATCTTCCACAAAAGGAACACACATAACGTTTATCTAAACTCACTTTTCTTCCTTTCTCTTATCTTTTGACGTCAACTTTCGTGTCAGAACTTCATCAATTATTCCATATGCCTTGGCTTCTTCAGCCGACATGAAAAAGTTTCGATCCGTATCTTTTTCTATCTTTTTTAAAGGCTGACCAGTATGTTTTGACAAAATGTCGTTCAATTTCTCTCTAAGAGTTAAGATTTCCCGCGTCTGAATTTCAATATCGGTTGCCTGCCCTTGTGCTCCTCCTAACGGTTGGTGAATCATAATTCGTGCATGCGGCAAAGCAGATCGCTTTCCCTTTGCTCCTGCAGCTAAGAGAAGAGCCCCCATACTGGAAGCCTGCCCCATACAGATAGTAGCCACATCAGGACGCACATACTGCATGGTATCATAAATAGCCAATCCCGATGCAACAAATCCTCCTGGTGTGTTTAAATAAAGATAAATATCTTTCTCAGGATCCTCTGCTTCTAAAAAAAGAAGTTGAGCAATAACCAAACTTGCCACACTATCATCAATACCCGATCCAATAAAAATAATTCTCTCCTTAAGTAGTCTTGAAAAAATATCGTAAGCTCTCTCTCCCCTTCCTGTCTGCTCCACAACGATTGGTACTAATCCCATGTTTCCTCCTTAATCTAATAACTAAACTTTGGCAAATTTATATTTCATCTCTCATCTTTGGGTGTAGACAAAACATCACATGCTTCAACGTAGTTTCCTCTGAGCTTGTCCAGAGACTCAGCATAAGAAAACCTTTAAATGAAATTTATTCTGAGTGACCACCTTGATCTCAAATTTGCCAACGTTTAGCTAATAATAGCAGATTTCTGTTGTTTTGAGGGTTTGACGGTTACCTCCTTTATATTAGCATTCTCAATAAGAAATTTTATTACTTTATCTTCCAACATATCTTCTTTCAAACGTTCTCTTCGCCTGGCGTCTTTGTACCAAACTCGGATTTTCTTTCCTGCATTACTCGAAGCCTCCACCATTTTTTTTATTTCCTTTTCCACCTCCTCCTCACTCACAGTAATATTTTCTGTCTCTGCAATCTTACGCCAGATAAAATACCACTTAATAGCCCATATTACTGATGAACGTTCTTTTTCACGAAATTCTTTTTCGCTGACATTCTTATCGGTGTCTGGCCGCTTCTGGTAATCTTTCCATAAATCATCCAGACTGCTCTCTATCATAGAAGGTGGAATTTCAAAATCATTTCGCTTCACAACTTCATCGATCAAACGACTGCGAAGCTGGCGTTCTGCATTTTCCTTTGCCCTGCTTTCCAACATAGTACGAACATGACTTTCCAAATCAGAAAGTGTTTTAAAATCTCCCACTTGGTGAGCAAAATCATCATTTAATTTAGGCAAAAGTTTTTCTTTAACAGATTTTACTTGGATGGAATAATGGTCTTCTTGATCCACTACTTTTCCGTCAGGACCTTTTCTGGGTTGAACAATTTTAAAATGTCTTTCCTCGCCAGCAGTAACCCCTACAAGTTGATCTTTGATGAGATCCCCTAAGGGAGGTGTTCCCAGCTCAAAAGACCGGTTTTCCCATTTGCTACCTATAATCGGAACACCACTGTGATCCAGAGCCTGGATATCGCCTTCTATAATATGTCCAATCTTGGCTTTTCCTTCCACAGGTTTTCGTTCTGCTCTTTCTTCTTGAAGCGCTTTTAACGTTGTTTTCACATCCTCTTCAGTAATTTTAAGCACTTCTTTACTTATCTTTAAACCTTTATAATTTGTTACCTGAACTTCGGGCTTCACTTCTACTTCTACGGTAAATTTAAGCGGTTTACCATCTTCAAAAAAAACTTTTTCAACTTTCCCAGGTGCTACAATGACGAGCTTTTCTTTATCAATAGCTTTTCTAAAAAAAGTCTGTACAAGATCATCCATAACCTCCGCCTGAATAGCCTTTCCAAAACGCTCTCGGATAATAGAAATAGGGGCCTTCCCTTTCCTGAATCCATTAATATGTACCTTTTTCTGATAAGCGCGGTATGCTGCCTCTATAAATGGACGTATTTCTTCATTCGAAACTTCAATTTCTATCTCTCTTTTACACGAACCTATTTCTTTAACAGTCGTTTCCAATAGACAAACTCCTTGTTTATAATCATTGAAATAATTCTGCTATTACGATAAGCCCCAACTCTCCTTCTAAAATTAACCGAATTCAATAAAGAGAATTGGGACACCAAACGATTTCCTCTTTACATTTAAACATTACTGAAAACCCAATGCCTTTAAACTCTTCATATAGTGATAGTGCGAGAGGAGGGACTCGAACCCACACCCGCTGAGGCGGACTAGATCCTAAATCTAGCGCGTCTACCAGTTCCGCCACTCTCGCAAGAATAATATAAAGATAAATAACTCTACGAATAAAATCAAAGACTTTTTAACTTCAGAGATGCTGAATTTTCTTTAAATCTTCATCTTTTCCCATGATAACCAGAACATCGCTGTCCTTAATAATATAATCGGCGGTTGGAACAAGTACAACATTTTCCGGCACCATCTCTTTTATCACAATTACCTGTATACCGTACTTTCGTCTAAGATCGAGTTCTCCTAAAGACTTTCTGAGAAAAGAAGGAGGCGGAGCAATATCAATAATACTGTATCCTTTTGCAAGGGGAACATGATCCAGAACGTTTTCATGGCTCAACGTTCTTGCAGCCCTTACAGCCATATCTTTTTCAGGGAAAATAACCTCTGTAGCTCCTAACATCTCCAATATTTTTCCGTGTTCTTCGCTCAGAGCTTTCGCAATTATGCGTTGAATTTTTAATTCCTTCAAATGTAGAGTTGTAAGTACGCTCGATTCAATCTGTCCGAGGCAGATAACTACCCCATCCAATTCCTCAAGCCCAAGTGTTTCCAGAGTTGTGCGATCCGTACAATCCGCGATTACTGCTTTTGAAACGTAAGGTTTAATTTTCTCAATTTTTTCCTCATCCAGATCAACAGCCATTATTTCTACATCTTCCTTTACCAGCTCTCGAGCTAAGAAATATCCAAAACTACTCATTCCTATAATGGCGAAACTTCTCACATTAACCTCCTATGCACAACCTTCCCTATTAAGTGATCAAGACATCTGATATTTGTGTTTTATACCAATTTTGTTTTATCATTGAAATTGTATAAAAATAAATCATCCCACCATTACCTCTCCTCTTGCATAGCGAAATCGGCTCTTTATCTTTTTCCGTGTCAGCGCTACTGCCATTGTAAGAGGTCCTAATCTACCCACAAACATTAATAGAATAATTAATAACCTGCCACCAGTTGTTAAGTGGGCAGTAACCCCCATAGAGAGTCCCACTGTCCCAAAAGCAGAAATTGTTTCAAATAACAATGGTAAAAAATTCCCTCTGCTCTCTATAGGAGAAAGATGCCATTGCTCTGTTAATAAAAGACCAAAGAAAACAACACCTATCAACAATACCGAGCTCAAGACAATTGCCAGAGCCTTCCCAACTGTTTCTCTAGGTATAGACCTAAAGAAAAGGTGAGGTTCCTCGCGCCCTCTGAGACGAGCAAGTAGTAAAGCCCAAAGAATTCCAAAGGTAGTAACTTTTACTCCACCACCACATGATCCTGGTGCGGCACCGATAAACATTAAAAACATTAAGATAATACAGGTAGCGTTACTTAATAAACTAATATGTATTGTGTTAAAACCTGCCGTTCGTGCTGTAACAGATTGAAACAAAGCAATTAAAAAACCTGTCCCTGGTTCTATATTATTCAAGGTGTGAGCTCTTTCAACCCAGAAAAAAAACAAAGTCCCGAGAAGAATAAGGGAAAAGGTTACTGAGAGTACCACTTTAGTGTGAAAAGAAAAATGACTTCTCCCTTCTGTTGGTTGCTGTAATAGATATCTAAAATCTAACAATACAACAAAACCCAATCCTCCAAGAACAATAAGCCCAATTAATACCAGATTAATCAAAAGATCAGAACGAAAAGCTTCAAAACTATTTCCGTACAAACTGAAGCCTGCGTTGCAAAAAGCAGAAACTGCATGGAAAACACCATGATAAACTGCTTTAGGAAGAGGATAAAATTCCAACCATCGCAGAGTAAGAAGCGCAGCCCCGGAGGCTTCTACTAAAAAAACTATAAGCATAATCTTTAAAAGCAAATTACCAATATTGTGGACAGGAGTATGACTCAGAGTTGAATCTATAATTTCTCTTCCACGGATAGAAATCCTCCTTCTTAAAAGATATAAAAAAAAGGTCGAAAAAGTCATTATCCCCAAGCCACCTATTTGAATTAAACTTAGTACCACAATTTGCCCATAAAGTGTAAGTTTAGTCCCTATATTTATTACACTCAATCCCGTCACACAAGTAGCAGAAACAGCCGTAAAAAGAGCCTCTACCAATGTAAGACTTTTACCTTTTGTAGCCCACGGAAGACAAAGGAGAATGGTACCCACAAAAATGATAATAAGAAAACTAAAAACTATCATCTGGGGAGGACTTAGAGATTCAATTTTTTTAAAATGTTTTTTAAACATTTCGATGAAGAAATTCCTCTATTATTCTTAATTGGATTTTTTCTCTTCTTCCTTTAATGATTTCTCCTGTACAATACGGACTTTTTTAATTCTCTGCCGTTGAATTTTTTCGACAATTAACAGAATATTTTGATAGCGAATTTCTTCTTTTTCGTTTGGAATCCGTCCGAGTAGACTGAAAATAAAACCACCGAGGCTTTCGTAATCTTCCTCCGTAGGGAAATCTATTCCAAGGGCTTCGTTTAAATCCTCTATATCGATCTTTCCATCGGCTATCCAGGTGTTTTCATCAAGTTGACGAATAAGAGGCTTTTCTTTATCATATTCATCGTGAATTTCACCAACAATCTCTTCGATAACATCTTCAAGAGTAACCAATCCTGCTGTGCCGCCGTATTCATCCACCACAATAGCCATGTGAATTCGATCTCGCTGAAACTCTCTGAGCAGGTCATAAAGCATTTTACTCTCTGGGACAAAATAAACTGGCCGACCAAGATCCAACAATTCAGGTATTTTCTTTTTTCCTTTCATATAAGGAAGTAAATCTTTCACAAAAAGTATACTAACAATATTATCAATATTTCCATCATATACAGGAATTCTAGAATGACCTTTTTCTTTTACAAGAGACAAAACCTTTTCAATAGGAGTATTTTTCTCCACGCAGACCATATCCATCCGCGGTACCATTACTTCTTTGGCTGTCGTTTCCCGAAATTCAAAAATAGAATGAATCATCTCTTTTTCAGTTGTGCCGAGTGTTCCCTTTTCTTCGCCAACTTCAAAAAGAGTTTTGAACTCCTCTCTGTTAAAAAAAATAGATTCACTTCGGATCCGAAGCAGTGAAGAAACACTCCCAGTAATTTTTTCAAACATCAGAGATAGGGGAGAAAATATTTTTACAATGAAAAGGAGTGGAAGAGAAACCAAACGAGAAAAACGAGCAGCTCGTTTAATGGCAAAAACTTTGGGTGAGAGTTCGCTAAAAATCAAAATAATCAATGTTACAACAACAATTTCAATAAGAATACGGCTGGTGCTGCTAATTCTCTCTCCAGATATAATTTTGTCGGCAAAAAGAGCCGCCACAGTAGCAGCCGCTACATTAACAATAGTGTTCCCTATAAGAATGCTCATTAAGAGACGCCTTGGGTTCTCAAGAAGAGATAAAACTCGTCTCACGCTTCTTGATTTTTCTTTTTCCTCCTTTAAGCGTCCAATATCAATTTCTGAAAGAGAAAAATAGGCCGATTCGGATCCTGAAAAAAAAGCCGACAAAATAATTAAACCGAAAAAAATAAAAATAGATAACCACAAGTCAGATTCCAA
>CAYYPT010000143.1:0-7060 GCA_964473625.1 uncultured bacterium
AGGAGGATAAACCATGAAGTTTTATGCCCGGACTAAACTAATAATTATTTTTTTCTCTTTGTTATTCCTCCCGTCCGTGTCTAAACCCTTTACATCCAAACAGTACCAGATTACCAGGGTTTTTATAAATGCTCAACTCCTGCCCGACGGCAGTATGGAGGTTGACGAATTCAGGACATACAAGTTTACAGGATCTTACAACTATAGTTTTAGAATTCTACCTACAACTGGCCCTGTTAAATTTCAGAACTTTGAAGTCTATGAAAACGGTGAACCTTACAGACTTTCTGATTCGAAAAAACCGGGCACTTATGTCATTATTGAAAAACCTGGAAGTGTTGAAGTAAAGTGGTTTTTTAAAGCAAAGAATCAGTCAAAAACATTTGAATTTCGTTATCTGGCTCTCGGCGCAGTTAAACGTTACGAAGATGCAGCAGTATTTTATTTCAAATTTATCAGTGAAGGTTGGAATAAGGACAGCAGAAATGTTTCTCTTGTTTTAAAGCCTCCTGGAAAACTTCCAAAAACTTCAGTTAACGAGTGGCTTCATGGTCCTTTGTGGGCTGAATCCAGAATAAAAGATAATGGGACAATTGAAGCGTGGTGTGAGTATTTGCCCAGACATACCTATTTTGAAGTGAAAGCACTCTATCCGGCAGATATTTTCACGAAAGCAGAAAAAATGTCTGGTCGAGTTCGAGCCACAATCATGAAAGAAGAAAAAAAATGGGCGGAAGAGGCTAACCGTAAGCGAGTGGAGGCAATAGAGAAAGAAAGGGAAAAACAGGAAAAAGAAAGAGCAGGCAAATGGATTGTAATTGTTTTGAGTTTGGGAGGATTCGGGAGCTGTTGGCTTCTCTTCAGAAAATATGGTAAACGGCCTGAATTGCCTCCACAACCTAAGATTGCACCTGATATACCGGCCAAAACTGCTCCAGTTCTCGTTGGCTATCTTTTGAACAGCCGTGAAATTTACGGAGGTGCGTTAGTCAGTACTCTGCTAGATCTTGCCCGAAAAGGCTTTATTGCTCTTCGAGAGGAACAGGAGAAGAAAAAAACTCTTTTTGGAATGAAAGAAAAGGCAAAATACATTTGGGATTTGAAAAGAGATTATTGGAATAAAAATTCTTCAGATTTGAAAGAATACGAGGATAAGTTGATTCGTTTTATTTTTGATGAACTGGGAGAGGGTAAGGACTCAATAGAATTCAAAACCATAAGAAAAAAACGGAACAAATTTATTAAATTTTTCCGGGAGTGGAAAAAAGAGGTGAAAAAGCTGGGCAATGAACAGAATTGGTTTGACAGAAAGAGTATCCGAGGAATGTGGTATTCAATGGGCATTGGGGGAGTAATGACGCTTCTTACTGTTGTTTCTGCATTTTTGTTTGGTCAGTGGGCTATTATCCTGGGTATGTCCGCTGGTATTGTTCTTGCCCTTTCGTTTCTTATTCCTCACAGAACCAAAGAAGGAGAAATTCAAGCTCGTCATTGGAAGGCACTCAAGAGATATTTACAAAAATATCACTACCGTAGTGCGAATAATTCAATCCTGCTCGCACAAATTGATGACTATTTTGTCTATGGCGTTGTACTGGGATTGAGTAAAAAGGTATTCAAGGAACTAAGCAGTATGATTCCTGTTGGTGAATATCAAAATTATCTTCCTTGGTATCTCTATCACGGAGGAACAGGAGCTGCATTCACCCCGGAGACTTTTGCTGCTTCTTTTTCTTCAATGATTGCTACAACTACATCGGTGATGAGTACGGCTGCAGGAACAGGAGGAGGCGCATCCGCAGGCGGAGGCGGTGGGGCAAGCAGCGGAAGTGGTGGTGCAGGCTAAAAGAATATGGATTAAATATTAGGAAGGAGGAAAAACCATGAATAAGTTTAAATTCATTATTCTGCTATCTTTTTTGCCTTTGCTGGGATTTGCTCAAACAAAAGTCGATGTACTTGTAAAAACGCTCGATCAATTGAGTAAGCAGTCTTTTAACAACTGGAAAGTCAGCACTACTTTTAGACCCGGTGCCATCGATGGAGCTGAATTTTCCAGACCAGATTTTGATGATTCAAACTGGCAGAGCCTTTCTCTAAATCAGTCCATTTATGTTGATTCATGCTGGTTGCGAAAAGAGATCACACTGCCGAAATTTATTGCTGGTTATCCTGTAAAGGGAAAAGTCAAATTTCTTGTTTCTGTTGATGATTATGGTTACCTATGGATTAACGGAAAAACTAAGGGTCGGTTTCCCTGGGACGGAGAATTTGTTCTCACAGAAAATGCAAAACCAGGCATGAACTTTACATTGCTCATCAAGGCAATCAATACTGGTGGGCCTCTCCGTCTTATCCGTGCCGAGATCACGACGGATAAAGGTTTGTCTATCCAGAAGAAAATAGAGGATTTTTCTTTAAGTCTCAAAGTGGGTCAAAAGTTACTGAGCTTTGATACCTATCAAACAAATGCCAGACTGAAAACAGATCCCGGAATTGATAAATCGAGAATGAGTAGAAAGGAAAAGATAAGACTAAATCAATTGCTCCAGAGTCTCGCCGCAGAAGTAGATACAAATGCATTACGCAGTGGCAATATTAATGAATTTCTATCATCTATGAATGCGGTACGATTGAAGTTAAAACCTATTGCCGATTATGCAAAAAGATTTACTCTCTACTTTGACTCAAACGCTCACATTGATGCAGCCTGGTTATGGAGGCAGAGAGAAACTGTTGAAATTTGCCACAACACCTTTTCTTCTGTAATAAATTTAATGAATATACGTCCTGAATTTACATATACCCAGAGTTCAGCAGCATTTTTTGAGTGGATGGAAGAAAAATATCCAAAACTCTTTAAACAGATTCAAAAACGTGCCAGAGAAGACCGCTGGGAAAATGTTGGAGGAATGTGGGTGGAACCTGACTGCAATTTACCAGATGGTGTTTCATGGATGCACCATCTGCTGTATGCACAGCGCTATTTTGAAAAACATTTCGGCAAAAAAGTAAGCATTGGGTGGAATCCCGATTCTTTCGGCTATACATGGGATATGCCTCAATTTTTCCTGAACAGTGGAATAGATGCATTTGTTACACAAAAAATTGGATGGAATGACACAAATGTTTTCCCATATCGTGTTTTCTGGTGGGAGGCTCCTGATGGTACCCGTATACTTACCTACTTCCCTTTCAGTTACGTGGATACCATTAAAAATCCTTACCGCCTTGTTAATTGGCTTCGTCAATTTGAAGCTAACACAGGTTTTACCAAACTTATGATTCTCTTCGGTGTGGGGGACCATGGTGGAGGTCCTTCTCTTGAAATGTTTAAGCGGATCGATCATCTGAAATCCCTGGATATATTCCCTAGGATTGAATACGGTACAGCTAAGAAATATCTGAACTGGCTAAAAAACCAGGATCTCTCCCAACTTCCAGTCTGGGATAGTGAGCTTTATTTAGAGTACCATAGAGGAACTTTCACAACACAGGCCAACAACAAGAAGCTCAATCGGAAATCAGAGGTTTTGTTAACCAATGCCGAAAAGTTTTCTGCTTTCGGTTCTCTATTCGGGAGAGAATACAACTATGCGGATTTAAAAGAAGCCTGGAAGATTGTGCTCTTTAATCAATTCCACGATATTCTGCCCGGTTCTGGTATAAGAGAGATATATTTTGATTCTAATAAATCTTATAAAAAAGCAGACGCTATTGGGAGGTTTGAACTGTACAGTTCATTGAAAAAAATTTCTGAGAATATCAATACTAAAAAACTTCCAGAAGGCAAACCAGTAATTATCTATAATCCTTTATCATGGGAAAGAACAGATATTGCCAGAATAAAACTTCCCAGAGGTGATACGAATCCTTACTCTGTTTTTGATATTAATGGTGAAGAAATTCCTTCACAGATAATTCAAAAAGGAAAGTACAGGAGAGAAATTATTTTTGTGGCTGATAATGTTCCTTCCATGGGTTATAAAACCGTGGTGCTGAGAAAACAAAAACCTTCTGCTAAAAATGTCAATCTTGCTGTCTCTGACTCTTCTCTTGAGAATAAGTTTTTCCGGGTAACTATTGATCCTGATTCAGGTTGGGTGAAAAGTATTATAGATAAAAGAAACGGCAAAGAAATTCTGACAGGTTACGGTAATCGTCTTCAGCTTCTGGAAGACAAACCCACTGCCTGGGATGCATGGAATATAGGATTGACAGGTGTGGAGTATCCGTCTCGTTTTAGAAAATGTGAACTCGTGGAAAGAGGACCAGTGCGAGTTGTGCTCCGTATTACCCGGGATTTTTTGAAACCGGGAGTGAAAAAAATGTTTCCAACTGAGGATTTTCCCACAAGTTTCTTTACACAGGATATTATTTTGACTGATAAAATAGATAGAATCGATTTCAAAACAGATGTTGATTGGTGGGAAAATAAAACCATGCTCAAAGTGGCTTTCCCAGTTGCAGTATTCGATACTGTAGCAACTTATGAAATTCCTTACAGTTTTATCCAGCGGAGTACAACATTGAAACGCAAACTGGATAGGGGTAAATGGGAAGTTCCGGCTCTGCGCTGGGCAGATATTTCAGAAAAAGACTGGGGAGTGAGTTTGCTGAACAACTCCAAATACGGCTACGACATCAAGGGTAATGTAATGCGACTTTCTCTACTCCGTTCACCTAAATGGCCTGATCCTACTGCAGATCGCGGTGATCACACAATTGAGTATGCTCTCTATCCACACACCGGAAACTGGAAACAAAGCAAGACTGTTCAAAGAGGCTATGAGTTCAACAATCCACTGGTAACCATCATTACTGGAGTACATAAAGGAAAGTTGCCAAAGAGTTATTCATTTGTTAAGCTCAAGCCGGAAAATTTAATTTTAACAGTTGTTAAAAAAGCAGAAGATTCTCCTGATGCCTGGATTTTCCAGTGGTATGATTCAAAAGGAAAAGATACTCAGGCAGTCCTGACACTTCCAATATCTCCAAGTAAGGTTTTTATGTCAAATTTCTTAGAAGAGGAAAAAACTCCGATTATTCCGGAAAGGAATGTAGTAAAAGTTAATACTGGTAAAAATAAAATAATCACGATTAAAGTCTATTTTTAACCCGAATTAGAATTAACGGGTAAGCAATGTTCCGTACGCAAACCATATTCTATTCAGATAACTGAAGATAGCTATAAAAAGTATGGGAATGAAAAATCAAGTAATCCTGCTTTTCCTTGCCTTATCACTCGGGATAAAAGCTCAAGAAATACCAGAACGTGAAATCCATTACAGACCAGGGGACTGGATAAGCTATCCTGTTACACGTTTTGTTACTTCCATTGCTCTTGGTTATCAGTATACTTATTTTGGAACCACAGGAGGAATTGCTCGTTATGACTTCTACCGCAATGCCTGGGACTCTCCTTTTACTGTAAGCAATGGTATGGCAAATGATCGTATCCGGGCCGTAGCTTATGATTTTATCACTGGTACTCTCTGGTGTGCTACAGATTCTGGTTTGAGTTTTTACGTTTCAAGCGCAGAAGAATGGCGAAACATTTCTTATAGCCGCCTCGGGATCGCCCCTGTTTCTTCCATTGGTAATGGCAAAAAGTACCTATGGCTTGAAAGTTCTGGAAGACTTTTTAAGGGAAACCACATGAGCTGGGATTTTAGCCGAGCAACACCTGAGGAAGAGGCAAAGGACGAAGTTCAGTGGAAGGGGAATAGAGAAACAGAAGAAAAACGTCTCTTACCAAATTTCTTCATGGATAAAGGTTACCTATTTTCACCTGAAGGTACAATTCATGATATTCATCTCAGACAGTTTGACGTGACAGAAGCTCTTAGGGATAAGTTCGATAAGATGTGGATCGGGACCTGGGGACTGGGGTGCGGTGTAGCAGACATGAAAACATTCAATTTAAAACTTCTTCCACTCGGTCCCTATACGTCAGAGATTGATGCAATGGCATGGGATGATGGAGGAATGTGGATTGGAGGACACCATTCTTCTAACGTTCTGGGTGGTATTACCTGGTGGGATATGGATAGAAACGGATGGATCTATTTTGAGGCAAAATATCTTCAGGGACTTCGGAGTGATGAAATTAACTCAATCGCAGTTGATACAGATTTTGTCTGGTTTGGTACAAATGAGGGACTGGCGAGATATGATAAAAACAAGAACAACTGGAGAGTTTTCAATGTTCAGGATAACCTTTGGGATGATAGAATAACCAGTGTTGTTCTTGGAGACAGAGTTCTATGGGTAGGTACGGCCTACGGCATTAACAGGGTTCTTTTGCCTGGAATGGTTGTGGAGCAGGTAAAAGACAGGCGGCTTATCCATCGGTATATTTATCAGCTCGAGTTCGATGGAGAAGATATATGGGCAGGAACTGATAGAGGAATTTTTCATTATATTGGCAAGGAAAAACATTGGGAGCGTATGCCCGGTTATCCTGGTATGGTAACGTATACAATAACGGCTGTTTCAGCATGGGATAATGAGGTATGGTTTGGTACAACCGATGGTGTGGAAGTATATAATAAAAGAAAGAAGCAGTGGCAGGGTTTTCCTTCAGAGCACTATCCAACCAGCGGTGTTATCAATACTATTTTAGCAGACAGCAGTGCTGTTTGGGTGGGGACAGAGAAGGGAGTGTTAAAATATAATAAAAAAGAAAACCGATGGCGACGGTTTACCACCAATGATGGACTTTTAGATAACTCTGTCCGGTGGATTCTGTTAGACGGAGATTATATCTGGCTGGGGACAAAGAAAGGCCTCACTCGCTTCTACTGGAATGCTCCGTACAGGACTGATTGAGGGTTGGTTAATAATAAAATAAGATTCATCTCCAAATGAGTTGCTTCACCGATCTTCTTTCGATCAAAGATATTTAACTGAGCAAGTTTCTCTATGATACCCAATTTCTTGATCAGTTCAGCCATGAGAAACATCCCACCGTTGGCTGTAAAATTGGCCTTCCGGCTCTGCTCTATCTTGAAGAATGGAATATTCACTTGATTTCTTGGGTTACTTTTAGTACATTTAT
>CAYYPT010000144.1:0-5034 GCA_964473625.1 uncultured bacterium
TATTGCCATTATGCGCTCAGGAAGACTCTAAGTTGGATTTTAAAATTATCCGAAAAATCAAATATCCTGGATAAATCCTTCAAATTCAAATATCGAATAACAGAAACCAAAAAAATAGGATTGTAAACATTTGAATTTAGGATAGACGAAAGCCCCTGCTCTCGTCTGTTAGGGTAAGAATTCAGATGATTCATTACTGAAGAGAACAAGTTACCCTCTAACAACGAATCCCCCTATAATCCCCCTTTGGCCAAAGGGGGATATTTTGCCTTCTACTCCGATTAAAATACTTCTAAGACACTTTCATTGCCATGAGCTTTAGCTCGTGGGCAGAAATGATTCTGAAAATGAGATGGGCTTTAGCCCAGAACCTGGCTCACAAAGATCCTGCCTCTGTGTAGACTAACCCGTGAAAAATATTCTGCACCTGGGCGCTGGTGGCGATACATTTTTGCTAAAGTTTAGGAACTAAGTTTGAGAAAGTTCCCCAGCAGTTTCCTACCACTTTTTGTTAATATAGATTCTGGATGAAATTGCACTCCTTCTATTCTAAATTCTTTATGCCTCAACCCCATAATTATCCCATCCCCAGTCCATGCACTGATCTCAAAGCAGTCCGGCAAACTTTCCTTCTCAACTATCAGGGAATGATACCTCGTTGCAGAAAAAGGATTCTCTAAATCTTTAAACAATGTTTTACCATCGTGATATATCAATGAAATTTTCCCATGAACTACTTTATTCGCTCTTATCACTTTTCCACCAAACGCTGTAGCTATGGATTGATGCCCAAGGCAAACCCCAAGAATGGGGATCTCTCCCCCAAGAGATTTTATTAAATCTATAGAGACACCTGCTTTCTCTGGTGTCAATGGCCCTGGAGAAAGAATAATAGCCGAGGGAGAGATATCTCTTATTTTATCAACTGAAATCTTATTATTTCTATAAACTACCACTTTCTCCCCCATTTCCTCAATGTATTGAACAAGATTATAGACGAATGAATCGTAATTATCTATAACGCATATCATCTTACTTTTCCTCAGTTTCAAAAACAGTAAGCAATGCTTTGGCCTTATTTAATGTCTCCTGATATTCTTTCATAGGATCAGAGTCAGCTACAATCCCTGCTCCTGCCTGAATAATTCCTATTTTATCCTTTATTAAAATCATTCTGATTGCTATACAAAAATCCATATTGCCTGAGAAAGCAAAATAGCCTATAGCTCCAGCATAAATCCCTCTTTTTACAGGTTCAAGTTCATCTATAATCTCCATTGCTCTGATTTTCGGTGCCCCTGAAACAGTACCAGCAGGAAATGTGGAACTCATAAGATCAAAAGCATCTTTACCTTTTTGCAATCGTCCCACTACATTGGAAACTAAGTGCATTACTCTGGAATATTTTTCTATTCCAAAAAGTTCTGTAACCTTGATACTTCCCTTCACACAGACACGTCCTATGTCGTTTCTTGCAAGATCAACCAGCATAATATGCTCTGCCCGTTCCTTCTCATCGGCAGTAAGTTCTGCTGCGAGTACAACATCTTCTTCGTCCGTTTCTCCTCGAGGACATGTTCCTGCTAAAGGCCTTGTAACAACTACGTCATCAGTCAGCTTAACGAGAATTTCAGGTGATGACCCAAGAACAGAAAGATCGTCAAATTTCAAAAAGTACATATACGGGGAAGGATTTGTTTCTCTAAGTCTCTGGTATACAGTAAATGAGTTGCCCACAATGTGGAATTTAAATCTCTGCGATAGAACCACCTGAAAAATATCGCCTGCAAAAATATATTCTCTGGCTTTCTTTACAATCTTACAGAAAGACTCCTTGGTAAAGTTAGATTTGAATCCAAAAATTTTTACCGGGGGCAGAACCATAACAGTATCTTTGCTGGACGCCTTTATACTGCTTACTAATTCTTCTATTCTTTTCTCACCACCATCCTCAGAATAAAGGATTATATCTATTGTCTTTTCCTTATGATCAAAAATAATAATTTCCTCTGGAAAAATAAAAAACGTATCAGGAGTAGAAAGTTCATCGGGATTTGTGTCCGGTATTTTTTCAAAAAAACGAACCGCATCGTAAGATATGTATCCAACAGCGCCGCCTGAGAAAGAAGAAATCTTTAGTGAACTTTTATATCCTGTTACTAATTTTCTTAAAATTTCAATCGGGTTACCTTTTATTCTGTAAGTCTTATTTATAGATTTAATTTCAATGTCTTCTCTCTGAGAGGAAAAAATAATAAATGGCTTTGCACCGATAAAGGAATATCTCCCTCTTTTCCCTATACTTTCCAGAGACTCGTAGAGAAAGCTGAATTTTTCTTCATGGTAGAGTTTCTTATATACTGCTACAGGAGTAGATATGAGGTCGATTCTTTTAGAAACAGGACTAAATTCTGGAATTATAATTTTCATAGATTCTCCCGGAATCAATTTTCTTTTGTCGCAGCCTTTAGCTGTTCTACAAGAGCAGCCAGATCTTCACCTCTCTTCACTGCTTCTATGACTCTGCTGCCCACAATTACACCCTCTGCCTGTCTGCGAAGCGCACTTATATGCTGCGGAGTCGAAATCCCAAACCCGACAGCAACTGGTTTATCAGTAATCTTCTTGATTTTTTTAACAAAGGGAATTAGATCGGGCGACAACTTTTCTCGCGTTCCAGTAGTCCCTGCTATACTAACACAATAGAGAAAACTATCACTTTTTTCAGCAACAAGTCTGATCCTGCTTTCAGTAGATGTTGGAGCCACAAGAAATATAATAGAAATTCCAGAATGGGAAATCCACTCCGATGTTTCCTCCACAGGAAGATCAGGTACTATAATGCCATTAATCCCGGCTTCTTCTAAATCATTAGACAGTTTCATATTACCATAAGCCAATAGAGGATTAAAATACGACATGAGAATTAATGGGACACTCAATTTTATCTTTTTCAGTTCCTCTAAAATAGATGTAAGAGTAACACCGTTTTTCAGGGCATTGTGAGAAGCATATTGAATTGTCGGGCCATCGGCAATTGGGTCTGAAAATGGAATACCTATTTCAATCATATCTGCTCCACTTTCCGAAACAAGTTGGAGATATTCCATTGATTTTTCCAGTGTAGGAAAACCTGCAGTGAGACAAACAATAAGTGCCATCTCATTCTTTTTTCTTAAAAGATCAAAGGTTTCATTTATTTTCATACCAGTTTCCTATTGTAACTTGTTTATTATTTTTTCGTCTGCAGCCTGTTTTGCTATAATTTCCACATCCTTGTCTCCCCTGCCAGAAAGATTTATCACTATAAATTCTTCCTTTGACATCTCAGGAGCAAGTTTGAGCACTTGTGCAACAGCATGTGCACTTTCTAAGGCAGGAATAATGCCTTCGGTTTCGGCGAGTAATTTGTTTGCCTCCAAAGCTTCGGTGTCAGTCACGCTGGTATATTCAACTCTTCCTGTTTCCTTTAGATAACTGTGCTCTGGGCCAACACCGGGATAATCAAGGCCAGCAGAGACAGAATGTGTTGGAAGCACCTGACCATCCTTGTCCTGTAAAAGATAACTCATTGAACCATGTAATACCCCTACCCGTCCTACAGATAGTGTAGCCCCGTGTTTGCCTGTACTAAGTCCTAACCCACCTGCTTCAACGCCAACCATTTTCACATCATCATTGAGAAAAGGATAAAACAAACCCATTGCATTACTTCCTCCTCCCACACAGGCTATCAGAAGATCGGGGAGTCTCCCTTCATGCTCAATAGACTGTTTTTTTGCTTCTCGCCCAATAACAGATTGGAAATCACGCACAATCATTGGGTAAGGGTGGGGACCAACAACAGAACCAATACAATAATATGTTTCTTCTATATTGGTTACCCAATCTCTCATTGCCTCGTTAATCGCATCTTTAAGAGTTTTTGACCCAGAATCCACACTTATAACATCTGCTCCAAGAAGTTGCATTCTTAAAACATTCATCGGCTGTCTTTCCATATCTATAGATCCCATGTAAACGGAACAACTGAGTCCAAACAGTGCGCAGGCAGTAGCAGTAGCCACCCCGTGCTGACCTGCGCCTGTTTCAGCAATCACTCTTTTCTTGCCCATTTTTTTCGCCAGTAAAACCTGACCTACAGTATTGTTGATCTTGTGAGCACCGGTATGAGCTAAATCTTCTCGTTTCAAATAGATCTTCGCACCTCTCAATCTTTCAGTAAGCCTCTGGGCAAAAGTCAGAGGCGTTGGTCTTCCAACATAGTTTTTGAGATATGAATTCAGTGTATTTTGAAATTCTGAATCATCCTTAAGAAAAAGGTATTCCTTCTCCAGTTCATACAGTGCTCCCATTACTGTTTCAGGTACAAATCTGCCACCAAATCTACCCCAATGACCTTTCTCGTCTGGTAAATTTTGTTTCATTTTGTCTCCCTGATAAATCTTGCTATTTTCTCCCCATCTTTCTTACCGGGCGATTTCTCTACACCTGATGAAACATCTACACCATAGGGCTTTAACAAATGAACAACTTTCCGGACATTTTCCGGCGTAAGTCCTCCGGCAATAATAAAAGATAGATCAATACCAAAAGCTTTACTCCAATCAAACGTCCTCCCGCTTCCTGCTCCTGGATCTAAAAGAAATGCAGAAACAGAATAGGGTTTCATTTTCTCAAAGAGCGTTTCAGAGGTATCATTCGTATCTATCTTTATCCTTTTAATGATTCTTCTGTTAATTTTTTTACAGTACTCTGTAGATTCTTCTCCATGAAGTTGTACAACATCAATACCTGTATAATCTGTAACTTTATTAACATAGTTTATCTCCTGATCCATAAACACACCTACAGTTGTTATAAATGGAGGCAACCTTTTAACAATTTTTCTTGCCACTTCCGGGGAAATATTTCTCACAGATTCAGCAAAAACAAATCCTAAAGCGTCTGCTCCAAATTCTGCTGTCATAAGGGCATCATCAATATTGGTAATGCCGCATATTTTAACCAACGTGTGTCTCATTGTTTACTAAA
>CAYYPT010000144.1:5134-6967 GCA_964473625.1 uncultured bacterium
TGCATAAGTGATTCACCAATTAGTACTGCATCAAAACCAGCTTGCTCTAAGGCAATAATATCATCTCTTGTTCTAATCCCACTTTCACTCACTACTGTATATCCTTGAGGAATCATCTTTATAAGCGCAAAAGAATTCTTTATACTAACCTCGAGCGTATCAAGATTTCTATTATTGATCCCAATGATTTCTACGCTGGTATTTAATACTTCCTCAAGTTCATGAAATGTATGAACTTCAACAAGAGCAGCTAATCCTATACTTCTTGCTATTTGAATAAAATCATTTAATTGATCAGAACTCAATATTCTTGCAATAAGAAGCAAACAATCTGCCCCTAAGAATTTTGATTCATATATTTGATATTGATCAACAATAAATTCCTTTCGCAAAATTGGAAGAGCAACAGACTGCTTTACATCAGTGAGGAACCTATCTTTTCCACCAAAAAATTTTTCATCTGTCAGGACTGAAACAGCATCTGCTCCATTCTTTTCATAGGTTCGGGCAATCCTAACAGGATCAAAATTCTCTTTGATTATTCCTGCAGAGGGAGATTTATGTTTTATTTCTGCTATTATAGAAATCCCCCGATGTTTAAGAGAGGCTTTAAAATCTCTTACTTCATAAAATTCTATTTCTTCTATTATCTTGGGAAGAGGGAATGCTTTTTTTCTTTCACTTACTTCCAGTTTTTTGTTGGAAACAATTTTATCCAGTAAATTCATTTAAGCGCTCCTATGGAGGACATTTTCCACATACCGATCTGAAAAGAGTAGTGCTTAAATAACGTTCTCCCCTATCCGGAAGAATTACTACTATTATTCCCGAGTCCATTTTCTTTGCCATGTGAAGCGCTCCTGCTACTGCGGCTCCACTTGACATACCAACAAACACTCCCTCGCTTGTAGCGAGCTTTCTTGTAATCGCGAATGCTTCCTCATCCCCTATGGTAATTTTTTCATCTATAAGTTCAGGATTATAAATTTTTGGCACAATAGATTCGTTCATATTTTTAAGCCCCTGAATGCTATGGTTCATCTCAGGTTCTACCCCTACAATCTTAATATCAGGATTTTTTTCTTTTAAGAATTTCCCAGTACCCATTAAAGTACCGGTAGTCCCCATCCCTGCTACAAACACATCAATCCTGCCGTTGGTTTGAGAAAATATCTCAGGCCCTGTTGTCTCATAATGTGCAAGGGGGTTACTTTCATTTTCAAACTGATTTGGCATAAAATATTTTTCAGGCTCATTTTTCTGTATTTCCAAAGCTCTTCTTATCGCACCATCTGTCCCCTCCTCTCCAGGAGTTAATATTACCTCAGCTCCAAAAACTTCCAGTACCTTTTTTCTTTCCTCACTAACACAGTTGGGGATAAGAAGCTTTACTTTGTATCCTTTTGCAGCTCCAATCATTGCTAATGCTATCCCAGTGTTTCCCGAGGTAGGTTCAAGAATAGTTTTCTCTTTAGTAAGTTCCCCAGAGCTTTCTGCTTTTTTTATCATGTATAGTGCAGCTCTATCTTTAATAGACCCGCCTGGATTACAACCTTCCATCTTTGCAAAAATTCTTACATGAGGCCTCTTCCCATTTAAAGCTTTTAACTCAACAATAGGTGTCCTGCCAATAGCAGTTAAAACACTCATCAGTTTTCCTCCTTAGATTGCATTACTCAGCTTTTTCAGAGTCTCCAATTTCCCCATTGCCTCGCCAGAATCTATCGACTCCTTCGCCAGTTCAATTCCCTCTTTAATGGATTTTGCTTTTCCACTCACATAAATAAGCGCTCCTGCATTCATTAACACAAAATCTCTTCTGGGTCCTTTTTC
>CAYYPT010000145.1:0-3792 GCA_964473625.1 uncultured bacterium
GAGGCCATCTTTTTAAAAAGATGGCTTCTTATTTATATAGGCAATATTAAAAAAATACAACAATATCTCCCCTTAAAAACTCCAACTTGACATTCATGTTAAATTCAGTTATTTTTTACGGTTGTAGTCTCACGCGAAGATGCAAAGATCTATCACCGCGAAGGCGCAAAGAACGCAGAGCAAAGATAGGAATGGATAGAATGTCTTATATAAAAATCTTAGCGAGCTTTGCGACTCTGCACGATGAAATGATTAATGTTTTACAGGATTATCAATGACAGTACCAATTCTACGATTTCACGATGGTACACTGATTCTTGAAAACTGGGACGGTGAAACAAATCCGCCCTATTTTCAATGGGATTCTCGGAGCAGAACATGGCGGGCTCTGGCATTTTACTATTCCAGGATTCTTGCTGCTTTTGAGAAAAGAAAAATCTCTCTCAGGGATCAGGCCCGGGAATTTATTCCACTCGATCTTAAAATGAAACTTTCCTTTACCCTGTATCCACATCAGAAAGAGGCGCTTGAATCATGGCAAAAGGCAAAACACTGCGGTACAGTTGTTCTTCCCACCGGTTCGGGTAAGAGTCTTGTTGCTCTCTGGGGAATGGCTTTGCTTAAGATCAGTACTCTTGTTGTATCCCCAACTCTCGATCTAATGAACCAGTGGTACGATCGAATCAAAGATGCTTTTGGAGAAGAGGTTGGTATATTGGGCGGCGGTTACCACGAAATTTCTCCTCTTACAGTGACAACTTACGATTCTGCATATCGCTATATTGACAGATATGGCAACCACTTTGGTTTTCTTATCTTTGATGAAGTTCATCATCTCCCAGCTTCTACCTATTCTCAAATTCCTGAACTGAGTATTGCACCTTACCGTCTGGGTCTCACAGCAACTTATCGTAGATCAGACGCTCAGCATCTTAAACTTACTCATCTTGTTGGGCCTGTTGTTTTTGAAAAGAGAATTAAAGATCTAGCAGGTGAGCACCTTTCGGATTATGAAATTCACAGAATTCGTATTCCCATGACACCTGAGGAGAAAAAAGAATACGATTCTCTGTACAGCTCTTATAATAAATATGTTCGGGAAAAAGGAATCAAATTTTATGGGGGAAAATGGGAAACTTTCATCAAGGAGAGTGTCTATGCGCCCCGGGCTCGTCAGGCTCTCATAGCCAGGAAACAACTGCGGCAGATTCTCTTCAAGGCAGAGAAAAAACTCGAAGCTCTTGAATCACTTTTGAAACAACACTACAAAGACCGGGTGATCATTTTCACTGAGGACAACGAACTTGTTTATACCATTTCTCAGCAATACCTCATACCTGCTCTTACTCATCAGACCAACACTGTAGAAAGAAAGGTCATTCTTGATCGATTCAGAAGAGGTGAGTATCGCTTTCTTGTTACGTCTAAGGTTCTTAATGAGGGAGTGGACATCCCTGAAGCCAATGTTGCCATAATTCTTGGGGGAAGTGCCAGCCCCACAGAACATCTTCAGAGACTTGGACGTATCTTAAGAAAAAAGAGCAAAAAGAAAGCTCTTCTCTACGAAATTATAACCGCAGGAACACAGGAAACTAACATCTCTTACCGTCGGCGGGGATCAGATGCTTACCAGTGATTTAATTCGGTCACGAATAGTCGGACAAAGAATTTTCCCAATGTTCATTACAAGGAACAAAGCTCCTGTTTACCTGAAAGTATGCAGAAAGCTTCTTGACCTGTTCGAGAACCACATAGGCAAATCTCAGCAGGAACTTTTTTCCTCACTGGAATTTCTTGAAGGTAAGCGGACTGATTTCAAAATTTTCCGTGGGCTGGCCAAGCTTTTATTAGAAAAAGCAGAATTCCGCCCTGCCAGTGACATTGATTATCCATCCCTTCGAAGCTGGATTTTCAAGAGAGCTCAAGATTTTTATCCCATTGTTTCCAGACCTGACCTTTTACACCAATCGCACCGCAATCAAATTCTATCTGAAGCAAGAGAGAAATTTTCTTTGCCGCCAGAACAGATTGATAATCTTCTCTACGGAGATCTTCCGGGAAACCAGATTCTTATTTCTTTTAAAACAACCTACACCCCAGAATCTCTGCTGAAACGGTACAACCTTGCTCTGGCTCAGGGGCTTCTCTACAGAGCGCTCAATATGAGAGTGATGCTTAAAGGAGATTACAGAGTCGTTTTCCAATACATCAAACTTTCCCGTTTAATCCACTGGATCAGGCCCCTTGGCTCAAATGGAATCGAAATTATTCTTGACGGCCCTGCTTCTCTTTTCCGCAACACACAGCGGTACGGTATCAGGATGGCTAACTTTCTTCCAGGTCTTCTCCTTGCCAGAAATTGGAAAATGGCAGCCGACATTGCCACACCTCAAGGACTAAAACAATTCTATTTAGATTCAAACTCTGGCCTTACCACTCACTACTCAGAACTTCCGTTGTTTGACAGTCGCATTGAGGAAAGTTTTTTCCAGAAGTTTTCAAGGAAAAAAAGAAAGTGGAAAATCCAGAGAGAAAGCGAAGTTATTGATATGGGTAATTCCATTTTCATTCCTGATTTTACTTTTCGTCACTCTGACGGCCGGACTGCGTTACTCGAAATAGTAGGTTTCTGGACGCCGGAATATCTACAAAAGAAGATCAAAAAAGTCAACCGGGCCAAGCAAAAAAATCTTATCCTTGCTGTGAATTCTCAACTCAATTGCAGCAGAGAAGATTTTTATGGAGAAGTAATTTTCTACAGAACAGGGATCAGAATTGGAGATGTACTTCAAAAGTTGGAGAAAGTTGGGTGTTAAGAGAAAAATGCGTCAACGAAGTTGACGCAACCCAAAGATGTACTTGAGAAATTGGAAAAAGTTGGATGCTATGAAAAAAATACGCAAACAAAGTTGACACAATCCAGAAATGTACTTCAGGGAAAAATTGAATGCTAATAGATATTGGAGGTCCTATGATAAAAAGACTGTTTCTATTCTTTGGTCTAATTTTTATTTTAACAGGTTGCAGTAAAGAAAAAAAAGAAAATGTATATACAGGTATCCTGGATGGTATATCGCTTCAGGTACCTGCACTTACAGGCGGGAAAATTCTTAAACTATTTGTAGAGACTGGACATGAGGTTTCGCCGGGAGACACACTGGCAATTCTGGATACGACGGAGTTAATTCTAAATCGAGATGAAATTAAAGCTGGCTTGAAGGAACTGGATGTTCGTATGGCAGTTCTCAAAACTAATATCCGCCGTACAAAATCGGATATGGAATATGTCAGAGAAAAATACCAGAGATTGAAAGAACTGGTTAAAACTCAGGCAATGCCCCAGCAAAAACTGGACGATCTGTCCAATCAACTGCAGCGGGCAGAGTCAGCTTACCAGACAGCCGTACAAAATCGGCAGCTACTTACTGCAAAAAAAGAACAGCTAATGGCAAAATTAAGAATTATACAGAAAAAAATAACCGATGCAGTTGTGACAGCGCCTGACAGCGGGATTGTTTTTAGCAAGTATTTCGAAGAAGGAGAAGCTGTGCCACCGCTTTCTCCAATTGTGGAAATTGTCAATATCAAAAGATTGAATGTGAAAATATACATTAGTGAGAAGATGCTCTCCCGGGTGAAATACGGTGAAAGTGTGAGAATTCGTGTGGACGGATTAAATAAAGAATTTGCAGGTAGAGTAAGCTGGGTAAGTCCAAAAGCGGAATTCACACCGAAATCTATTTTAACACCTGAAACTCGAACATCACTTGTGTATGCTGTAAAGATTAATGT
>CAYYPT010000145.1:3892-6918 GCA_964473625.1 uncultured bacterium
GGTAAAGTCGAAGCTGTTCGTGGAGTAAGTTTTTCCGTGCAAAAAGGAGAACTTTTCGGACTGATCGGTCCTGACGGTGCCGGCAAAACCACACTGATTCGCACAATCTGTACACTAATTACCCCAACCAGTGGTACCATCCTTGTGTTGGGTAAAGATGTTAATAAAAATCCGATTGAAATTCGAAAAATTATTGGCTACATGCCCCAGCAGTTTTCACTTTATCCTGATCTTACTGTTCAACAAAATCTTAACTTCTTTGCAGACTTGTTCCAGGTTCCGGATAGGGAAAAGAAAAAACGCCTTCGTCAACTTTATCAATTCTCAAAATTGGCTCCTTTTAAGAATCGACGTGCAGCCGATCTTTCTGGAGGAATGCAGCAAAAACTGGCGCTCTCCTGTGCGCTTATTCATACTCCAGAAGTTCTTGTCTTAGATGAACCTACCTACGGTGTAGACCCTCTATCCCGTCAGGAATTATGGGAAATTCTCCACACTATTCAAAAAGAGGGAGCAACAATTCTTGTTTCGACTGCTTATATGGATGAAGCTGAACATTGTGATCGCGTAGCACTGTTTTTTAAAGGGAAAATTGTTGGACTGGGTACACCTGATGATCTAAAGCAAAGGTACCGTTTCCCACTCTTTAAGGTAGATGGCCAAAACCTGAGGGACCTTCAGAATTTTTTCAAAAAACTTAAGGAAGTGCGAACCACGCAGATGTTCGGCAGTGCACTCCATGTAAGTTTTACTCGGTTTCCAGATGAGAAACAGTGGTTGAAGTGGCAAGAAGCAATTCAGGGAAATCTGATTAGCTGGCAGAATTATCAGCCTGCTATGGAAGATGTATTTTTAGAATTAATGGAAACATCCGAAACATGACAAAGAGAATTTCTCTAAAAACAAACCAGCTTACCAGACGATTTGGGAAGTTTGTGGCAGTTAATATGGTGAGTATTGAGGTCCATCAAGGAGAAATTTTTGGCTTTTTGGGTGCAAACGGTGCTGGCAAAACCACACTGATTAGAATGCTCTGTGGACTGCTTGAACCATCAGAAGGTACAGCAACCATTGCCGGATACGATGTGTATCACCAGGCAGAGGCTATTAAAAAAAATATTGGCTATATGAGTCAAAGATTTTCTCTGTATCAAGATTTAACTGTTGAGGAAAATATAGATTTCTATGGAGGAATTTACGGGCTGCCAAAACCACTTATAGAGTCCCGAAAAAATGCATTCCTCGAGCGGGTAGAATTAAATCAGTTCAAGAAAGTCATGACAAAAGATTTACCTCTGGGATTTAAACAGCGTCTGGCACTCGGATGCGCTCTGATTCACGACCCCCCTATCCTTTTCCTGGATGAACCCACTTCTGGTGTTGACCCGGAAGCTCGAAGAAATTTCTGGAATCTTTTGTACGAAACAGTGGAACAGGGCAAAACAATCTTTGTGACGACCCATTTTATGGATGAAGCAGAGTACTGTCACCGAGTGGGATTCATGCGGGAGGGAAAATTGGTTGCCACAGGAACAGCATCGTATTTGAAAGAAGTTTATAGAAAATCAACGATGCAAGAAGTTTTTCTGACACTATCCAGAGCGAAGGAAAAAGTCTCATGAAAAAATCTACCCATAGAACCCGGGCAATTGTTCGAAAGGAGTTTCTCCACATTATCCACGATCCCCGGACACTTTTTCTTGTAATCATGATGCCTGTTGTTCAATTGATTATGTTTGGGTATGCTCTTAATCTTGAAATCCAGCATGTTAACATAGCAGTGATTGATTATTCAAAATCATTGGCTTCCAGAAATTTTGTCCAATATTTTAGAGGCAGCAAATTTTTTCACCCCTTTTTTGTGAACCAGAATCCATCGCAGGTAGAAACTTTGTTCAAAGAAAGAAAAGCTAAAGTAGCCGTTGTAATTCCTGCTGACTTTGACAGGAAGCTCAAACGTAACTTTAGTATTCCAATTCAGTTTTTAATTGATGCGTCCGACGCAAATGCTGCTACGCTCATTCAAAATTATTGCAATCAAGTAGTTATGAATTATAATAATCACATTGGTAATAAAATGTCACTTCCTTTTGATTTGCGAAATACTGTGTATTTCAATCCAAATTTTAAGAGTTCTTACTTTTTTGTTCCCGGCTTAATTGCCATGATCCTGATCATGATTACTTCGTTGTTAACAAGCGTGGCGATTGCGAGGGAAAAAGAAACCGGTACAATGGAACAAATTTTAGTTTCACCTGTTCGTCCGCACGAAATCATTCTGGGGAAAGTACTTCCTTACATTCTACTTTCGTTTTTAGACGCTTCTTTAATTCTATCAATAGGAATTTTCTTATTTAAGATTCCGTTTGTAGGAAGTTTACTCCTTTTACTTGTGCTATCACTTTTATATATTATCCTTTCGTTAAGTTTGGGTGTACTGATTTCTACAGTTGCAAATTCTCAGCAGGTTGCGCTGATGATTGCCATGACCGCTACTATTTTGCCTACAATCATGTTATCCGGTTTGATTTTCCCTATTGCATCAATGCCGAAGTTGCTTCAGTATTTTACTTACCTTGTACCAGCGCGTTTTTATCTGCTGATTGTCAGAGGAATTATTTTGAAGGGAAGCACCTTTGTTCAGTTGCTTATTCCCACAGTAATTTTAGTTTTCATGACAATTTTGCTGTTTACAATTTCTGTGAAAAAATTCAGGGTCACTCTGGAGGAATAGAATGCAGCAAATTCTGACAATGATCAGCAAGGAATTCAAACAGATATTTCGTGATAAAGCAATGCTCGCCATTATCTTTCTGGTACCGGTTATCCAATTGTTTATTCTTGCCTATTCTATTACAACAGATGTGACTCACATCAAATTGCTTATTGCCGACATGGACAACAGTCAAACCAGCCGTGAAATTGTAAGATCATTTAGCCACACGGGCCGTTTTGATATTGTGGAAAATATTTCAGATCTCAGAAGAATCCGCAGTGAATTCCAATCATGGAAGGCACAGATGGTA
>CAYYPT010000146.1:0-6892 GCA_964473625.1 uncultured bacterium
ATACTTCTACATACATTGCAGGGAAAATAAAAGAGCAATACTTTTCCCATCGTCTTGGGACCAATTTGTCCACACACTAACACCCAGTGCTTTGTATAGGTCTGTGAAATATAGTTTGTGTTTTTTTAATTTTGAACAATCCGGTATTCTGAAGAGTAAGAAATGTAATGTATCCGAAATGGTGAAAATGTTCCAGATCTCCATATGACAATTGCGATGAGTAATGTGGAGTAATGATGCGAACGGTTGCGCCGTTCTTTGAAATGCGGTGGACTTCACTCATTAAATGAAGTGGTCTGTCAATATGCTCTATTATGTGAGACATTTCAATATAATCGAACTCATTGTCAGGAAAGGGATAGGGATACACATTTAGATCATGAACTACATCGACATGAGGAGCCCATCGTTTGTCCAAACCGATGGATCCTTTTTTCTTCGATTTTAGGCCGCAGCCGAGATCTAATATTTTCAAGAAATTTTCCTTCTTTATTGAAAAATTTTTTAGATTTTAATTATCCGGACTACCGTAGAATTTATCCCCTGACTTTTTGTCTCCATTTTGAATTGTTATTTAGACAAATGCTGCTATCCTGCATAATAATATATAAAAATTGCAACTAATTGCAAGGATTGTTATCTATAGACATGATTATCATATTTCTCTCTTTGTTCAACCCGAATTAACGGATAAGCAATGTTCCGTACGCAAATCACATTCTATTCAGAACACTGAAGATAGCTATAAATGGATTTCTTATTCGTTAATTCGGGTTTCAATTATTAGAAACATCATTTTACAAGTAATGTTAGACTATTGTGAATCTCTTCACAATAGTCTAAGTATGATGTATTCAGATAACAGCCTGTTTTATAGTACAATTATCAGCATAATCGAAAACCGATATGAAACCACTTATAAAAAAAATATGTGCAATATTTCATTTTTCGCTTGACAAATTGGATGCCTTTTTTTATATTGAAAATAGCTTTAATCTATCTACAGATTTTCTAATCAAGGGAAAGCATAGTTCTTCTTATGGCGGAACGATACTACGTAGGGAAGACACATTGGGGGGTTATATTGCTGGGATGGCTGGAAAAGTATACTGTTCTCGCTCCTCAAAAAGAAAATAGTAAACTTTTCCTTCAGCCTGTAACTTCAGAGAATATTTCTTCTATTATTTATGATGAAGCTCGCTCAACACAGCCTTTGAAATCGTTTCTTTTGCCCCCTCTGGAAGAGGTCGTAGGAAAACAAATAGAGCCTGATAAGCCGTGGTTATTTCTCGGTGTAAAGGCCTGTGGACTTGCTGCTCTTCCAATTTTAGACCAGGCTTTTGGCGGTGATTTTACTGATCCTTTATATGAAAGAAGACGAGAAGAAAGCATAATTGTCAGTTCTGATTGTACTCAACCACTGGAAACCTGTTTCTGTACATTGGTAGGGGGGAAACCTTATCCTACTAAAGGTTTTGATTTAAACCTTTCCAAAGTTTGGGATGGTTTTGTAATAGAGGTGGGGAGTTTGCGGGGGAGGTCTCTTCTTGAAGGGCACGATGAAGTTCTCAAAGAGGTAGTAAAAGAAGAAGCGGAAGCCCTGGAAAAGATGCGGGACGAGACCACAAAAAAGGTAGAGAAACAGAATAAAGAGTTTAAACTTTCCAATCTTTATCACGAAGTAGTCCCTCGTAATTGGGAATCCGAAGTTTGGAAAAAACATTCCGAAACATGTGTGGAATGCGGGGCTTGTAATTTTGTTTGTCCTACCTGTCACTGTTATTTTTTAGATGATGTAACAAGAGAAAAGTTTGTGAAACTTCGGGGATGGGATTCCTGCCAGTATTCGGGTTATGCAGTGACAGCCGGTGGTGGAACGCCTCGCCCGCGTTTGTACGAACGTTTCAGAAATCGTTATTTTTGTAAATTTAAATACTTACCACAAAACTACGATGCGTATGGTTGCACAGGTTGTGGACGCTGCATCGAAGCATGTCAGGGCAAAATTGATATGCGAGTTGTATTGAAAGATTTAGGTAAAAGTTAAGGATTAGGTTCTTTATGAGCCAGGTAAAAAATCCATATCAGCCACAGAAAGCAGTGATCAAAAAGATCATACCTGAAACCCCAGGAATCAAGACTTTTGTGCTTAAACCAGAAGGTGAGTTTTCCTTTCACTGTGGTCAGTTTGCTGAGCTAACTCTTCCAGGTGTTGGTGAGGCTCCTTTTGCCATGTCATCACCTTGTTATAAAACAGAACTGTTGGAATTTACAATCCAGAATGTCGGTTACATGACTTCTCGTCTTCATAAGATGAAAGAGGGGGATATCGTTGGTTTGAGAGGACCTTATGGTAATGGATTTCCACTCCAGGATTTTTATGGAAGGGAGGTGCTTCTTCTTATTGGTGGTGTTGGGTTTCCGCCTGCCCGAGCACTGCTTTACAGCTTGCTTAATGAAAAGGAAAAATTTCCTCGAATTCTCATGTGTTATGGTGCCAGGACTCCAGACGATATTGTTTATAAATACCAGATAGATGATTTTCGAAAAAAAATAGAACTTTATCTTACAGTTGATAAAGCTGATAAAACATGGAAGGAAACCGAAGGGGTGGTAACGGTTCTTCTTGATAAAGTAAAAATAAATCTAAAAAATTCTGTAGCTGTGGTTATAGGTCCTCCAATCATGATGAAATTTGGTACGCTAAAACTCTTAGAAGTGGGATACAAACCAAAGGACATTTATCTCTCTATGGAGAGAAAAATGTATTGTGGAATTGGTCAGTGTCGGCACTGCATGATTGATCACTATTTTATCTGTAAGGATGGTCCTGTGTTTAATTTTGAACAGCTCAAGGATCTTCCTGATATCTGGGAATAGGTATGGCAAAAAGACTTTTTATAGATCTGGAACTCTGCCGCAAATGTGAAAAGTGCGAGGTAGCGTGCAGTTATTTTTATCATCCGTTTAATGGGGGGGTTCTCTATCTTCGAGAGATAGGTGAATTTGCTGCTACATGTCGTCAATGTGAAGAAGCTCCCTGCGTTAATGCATGTCCCACCGATGCTCTGGAAAAGCAAGAAAACGGTATTATCAAACGATACAACCTGAGGTGTGTAGCTTGCAAGACTTGTTGTTTTGCCTGTCCCTTTGGTACAATTCTTCCTGAAGTCATTCCTTATGCAGTTTCAAGGTGTGATTTCTGCATTGGCCGATTAGAAGAAGGAGAAGTCCCTGTTTGTGTTGGAGGATGTGGCGAGGGTGCTATTCAATTTGGCGATTTTGAACCTGATCCAGAAGAACATCGTTTTTTGGTAAGTGAACATTTAGTTGTACATACTGTTCCGTGGAAAAAAGAAGAGTACGTTTGATATGAATTTCATTTTAGCATATGTAGTTTTCCCAGGATTTTTATTTACGGCTGTGGTTGGCATGTTTGCCAGTTGGCTGGATCGTAAAGTAACGGCAAGAGTCCAATGGCGGGTAGGTCCACCACTGTTCCAGCCTCTTTACGATTTTGTTAAGTTATTGGGTAAGGAAACGGTTATACCTCGAGGTTGCTCAAAAGCTGTTTTTCTCCTGGCTCCACTTTTCGGTCTGGCGGCAGTAACCTTTGTTTCCACACTTGTATGGATGGCGATACTCTGGCCTGAAAAAGGGTTTACAGGTGATTTAATTGTTATTCTCTATTTTCTGATGGTGCCTTCTCTTGCAGTAATTGTCGGCGGGTTTGCATCTAAGAATCCTATTGCATCACTTGGTGCAAGCAGAGAAATGAAACTTATGCTGGCGGATGAGCTTCCCTTTATTATGAGTGTTTTTGTTCCTGTGATTCAGGCAGGTGGCGCTATTAAATTGGGTCAATTTATCGCTTACCAGAAGACCTATGGGATGGTCTTTGGATCGGTCTCTGGAGTTTTAGCCATGATTGTTGCTGTTATTGCAATGCAGGCTAAATTGACTCTTGTGCCATTTGATATTCCAGAGGCAGAAACAGAAATTATGAGTGGACCGTACGTAGAATATTCTGGACCACCGTTGGCAATTTTCAAACTGACCCGAATGATGATGCTTTTTACTCTCCCTATGGTACTGGTTCTTCTTTTTCTTGGTGGTATGGATTTTAACGGTTGGTCTATTCTATGGTCGATTCTAAAATATGTAGTGCTTTTGATCCTAATTACGTTAATAAGAAATACAAATCCCAGGCTCAGGATTGATCAGGCTTTAAAGTTGTTCTGGGGTCCGGTGACAATATTGGCTATTGTAGCAGTGGTTCTAGCTTTTTTAGGATTGTGATCTTATGGGAATTAAACTTAAAGCATTAACCAAATCGCCATGGGTTTATCATCTTTCCACAGGAAGTTGTAACAACTGTGATATTGAGATCTTAGACTGTTTAACACCAAGGTTTGATCTGGAGAGGTTTGGTATTGTTTTAGTGGGCAGCCCGCGTCATGCAGATGCGCTTCTGGTTACAGGAAACATGACGATGAAATGTATTCCCAGAGCAAAAGAGGTATATGAACAAATGCCCAAACCGTGTGTGGTTATTGCGATAGGCACATGTGCTTTGGGCCACGGAGTGTTCGATGGAAGTTATGTTATGCCAAAAACAGTGGATGAGGTTTTACCTGTAGATATTTACATCCCAGGTTGTCCGCCAAAACCCGAGGCTATTATAGCTGGTGTAGCAAAACTTCTTGAATTGCTTAAACAGAAAAAAGGTTAAAAAGTTGGTTGTTATGACCTGGAAAGAAATAGAAAAGAAAATTCACACCAGATTCGATGACAAAATTCTGAAGTGGTTCCAACACAACGATCACCGGATCTACGTTGATATTAATCCTGACGATCTTATAGATTTCAGCCGTTTTCTCTTTGAGGATTTAAAGGCGCGGTTTGTAATTGCTTCTGGAGTTGATACTCCCAGAGGTGGGGTTGAAATCCTATACCATTTTGACTTTTACCAGCTTCCCCAGGTTTTTTCGCTGCGGGTTTTTGTGAAAAAGCCAGAATTGGAGGTAGATTCTATTTCCACTATTATTAAAGGTGCAGAGTGGATAGAGAGGGAGACTAAGGAATTGTTGGGTGTTAATTTCAAAAATCATCCTGATCCGCGACATTTGATTCTTCCTGAAAATTGGCCTGAGGGGAAATATCCCCTGAGGAGGGACATGTGAGTGAAATTATTCCGATTGGTCCGTATCATCCGCTTCAGGAAGAACCGGAGTTTTTTCGCCTTCATGTAGAAGGTGAAAGAGTGGTGAAGGTCGATATAGAAATCGGCTATAACCACAGAGGTATTGAGAAGTTAGCAGAGTCAAAATCCTGGGATCAGGTAGTGTTCCTTGTGGAAAGAATCTGCGGTATTTGTTCAACAAGTCATCCTGCTGCTTCTGTGAATGCAATGGAAGACCTCGGTGGGATCGAAGCTCCAGAACGAGCACAGTACATTAGAACCATTATTTGTGAATTGGAGAGGATCCATTCTCATCTTCTTTGGCTTGGGCTTGCAGGTCATTTTATAGGGTATAATACAGTCTGGATGTGGGTCTGGAAGTACAGAGAAATTGTCTGTGATATAATGGAGAAGATTACAGGGAATCGCCAGAGCTATGCAATGTTCAAGGTCGGTGGTGTGCGGCGAGATATTCTGGACGAAGATATTCCGTGGATCAGAAAATCTCTCGACAAATTAAAGCCTGCCCTGGATCTGTTTAAAGGAGCGGTGATGGATGATCCTGTAATTCATGCGAGAACAAAGGGAGTGGGGGTACTAACAAAAGAACAGGCAAAAAATTACTGTGTTGTTGGTCCAACAGCTCGGCCGTCGGGTATTGCTATTGATGTTCGGAAAGATGATCCCTACTTTGCTTATGATTGGATCGATTGGGATATTGTTGTGCTTGAGGAAGGAGATGTTTTTGCCAAGGTGGCCTGTCGTATTTTAGAAATGTACGAGTCAGTGAAAATTATCGAGCAGTGTCTTGATAAGATGAAGCCTGGTACTATAGACTTGAATGTAAAAGAACTTCCTCCAGGTGAAGGAATCGGGCGGGCTGAAGCACCGCGTGGTGAAGTTTACCACTACGTGCGAAGTGATGGTTCTAATTTCCCTGTTAGGTATAAAGTCCGTGCTCCGAGTTACATGAATATTTTTTCAAACGAAGTAGCTTGTGTGGGCGAGAGGGTAGCGGATGCAGCATTGGTGTTAGCTGCTGTGGATCCATGCTACTGCTGTACGGAACGAATCACTGTGGTAGATCACGATACAAAAGAAGAACGAATTCTTCTAGGGGATGAACTCATTCGCCTTTCTCATGAAAGGACAGAACAGATTAAGAAAGAACTGGGTGTAAGATGAATCTACTTTTTTATCCAATAGTTGTTCCTATTTTAATCGGTACTGTTTGTTTTCTTGTGCCTCGCAAGGTTAAAGTAGTTCGTGAATTTCTTGCTCTTCTTACCTCTGTCTTTACTTTTGGCTGGGTTATATGGCTCTTTCTCCAGAAGCCACTTGAGTGGTCTTTTAATGGTTCACTTATCTTGCGTCTTGATAATTTGAGTGGGTTTATTCTCCTTGCTTCTGGTCTTTTTGGTTTTCTCATCACGTTCTATTCTATAAAATTCATGCAGAGTAGTGATCACCTGAGTACTTATTACGGTTCACTGCTCTGGACACTCGGTGCAGCCTGTGGAGCACTTTTGGCTAACCATTTTATTGTGCTGCTTGTCTTCTGGGGATTTCTTGGAATTACTCTCTATCTTCTGGTGCTTACTGGAGGCGAGGATACTGCTTCCGCTGCTAAAAAAAGTTTTGTAATTATCGGGGGGAGTGATGCACTGATTTTACTTGGTATTTTCTTTATCTATGTTTTAAGTTCTACTT
>CAYYPT010000147.1:0-6747 GCA_964473625.1 uncultured bacterium
AAATTTTTATAATTATTCAACCACTTTACCAGGAAGATAGGAACCTAACACTTTAAAAAAGATTGTAATTTCTTGTAAATGATTAATTGCATTCTTACATTTTTCTTCTTCTATATTTCCTTCAAAATCAAGGTAGAACCAGTACTTCCATGGACCTTTCTGGAGTGGCCGAGATTCAATTTTAAGTAAATTTATATCTCGGAGAGCAAAAACTGCCAGTGCTTTAAAAAGAGCACCGGGAACATCTTTTACACTGAAAATAACAGAAGTTTTTGCATTTCCTACTGGAATTTGAGGAATTTTTGCAACAATCAGGAAACGAGTAAAATTCTGATGATTATTTTCGATGTTCTTCTTTATTACCTGTAAACCATATTCTTTCCCTGCTCGGAGACTGGCAATGGCAGCAGAGTCGTTTTTTTGATGTTTCTTAATATACCGAGCTGATCCGGCTGTATCATCCATGGATCGAATCTCACAATGTTTCATAGTTTTTAAAAATTCAGAACACTGCTGAAGTGCCTGTGGATGAGAATATATTTCCCTGATTTCTTTTAAATTCACTTTCTTTATGGTAAGAAGATTATGTTGAATCTTAAGAATAATTTCTCCTATAACGGAGAGATCAAATTCTAACAGAAGATCAATATTCTGGTGAATACTTCCTGTAAGAGAATTTTCAACCGGGATAATACCATAATCAGCATTTCCAGCAGTAACTAATTCAAAAACATCCCTAAAATACTTACAAGGTATAGGAATAATATTGTTTCCCCAATAGTGATACGCTGCATCTTCACTGAAAGCACCTTTTTCACCCTGAAATGCTATTTTTTTCATTCCGCCTTTTCTCCCTTTCTATCAACCAATTTCGCGGTATTTTCATCTATCCTTCCCAGCCTTTTACTTATTTCATTCATACGCCATTCCAACGAGGACAACATCCAGAATTGGAAATGAGTCACCTTGGCCTCGTTCTGGAGAAAAAAGAAAATCTTGAGAGAAAGCAACACAATACCGACTTCTACGGCAGGAAGTTCTAAATCTTTTGGAAGAAACGGTGCCGCCACAAGAGTAGCCAGAACAAACACAATCAAAAGAACTGTTATAGCCTTGCTCATAGGTGTGGGTTTACCACCTATCTGCCCAACAATTCTTCTGATCTGTTCTCTCTCACGAATGAATTCTTCCATCTCTTCGCGGCTAAGATCACTCAGATTCCTAAAAGACTCTTTTCTTGCTTTACTCATAGAATACTCCGCTGATATTGTTTAACCTGAATATTTTACCCTAAATAATAGCAAACAATCACAGAAAACTTTCTCTCCTTCGAGTTGATAAAATAATCATGTCTCGTAATTCCTCAATACTTTTAGCATCAAGCCATTTCTTTTCGAAATCTACTTCCTGGGCTATTTCTGCAATAGCCATCAATGCTCGGAGGTGATAGTTTCTCTCGTCTAAAGATCCTGCAAGAACAAACATTGTGTAAACTGGTACAGAACTACATGAGAAAGAAAGACCAGCACGACATCTCACAAGAAGCACATCGAATTTCTTATTTCCTGGGATAATAATATGTGGTATGGCCAACCCGGGCCGGATAACGGTACACGATTCTTTCTCTCTTTGGATGAAACTATTATACAGAAGTTCCTTCTCCACATTAAGGCGAACCGAGAGGATGCTAGAAATTTGATGAAAAAGATCTTCTATTGGAATCGATTCCGGTAAATCAAGAATCTCGCATTTTTTAATTAAACGATCGAATCTGTCTTCAGTAATTTCATCTCGTTCAATAACAATTTCCCTTAACTCTTTCTCCAGAGTTTTATCCACCAATTCCTTGGCAGTAATCCGTTCCACAACGTGGAGAAGTGCCGATTTACGGTGCACACGCACGCGTGAATAGCTCCAGTAACTAATCCATCCTAAAAGAAAAAAGCCGCCGCTTATTAAAAGTGGAACATTCCCCATTTCAATAATAAGAAAAATATACGATATTAACCCAGCTATTGGCAATAAGGGATATAATGGTACCCTAAATTTCGGACGATAATTTTGTATCTTACTCTCTCGCATAAGTATTAATGAAATATTCAACATCACAAAAAGAAGAATCATAAGTGTTGAAGCTGTTTTTACAAGATTTTCAATGCTCAAGAAAAGAATTACAGAAATCATAAAGGTGCTGGTGAAAAGAATGGAGACGTAAGGAGTCTTGAATTTCTGGCTTACCCTGCCGAAAAGTTTTGGCAATAGCCGGTCACGACTCATTGCCATGGGTGAACGTGAAGCAGCAAGGATGCCTGAATTAGCAGTTGTGATAAAAGCGAGAATTGCTCCCACACTAAGAATTATAATTCCAACTTTTCCAAACAAATATCCTGCCCCCAGAGAAAGAGGAACTAAAGAATCATTTAATTCTTTTCCCTCAACAATTCCTACAGTTATTCCAATAGCTAAAATGTAAAGCAAGGTCACAATAAGAAAAGAAGAAAACATGCCCAGTGGAATATTTCGTGCTGGATTCTTTACTTCTTCAGCAACGCTTGCAATTTTGGTCAGTCCACCAAAAGAAATAAAAACCAGGCCTGCTGTTGAAAAAACTGACCACAAACCAGTAGGCATGAATGGAATATACCGGTCTGGATGAGTAGAAATAAAGCCTCTACCAATATAAAAAAGAATAATTAGCATTAACGCGAAGACTAAAATGATTTGAATGCGGCCTGTTTTTTTGACACTGAGAATGTTTAGAACCGTAAAAACAACACAGGCTGCTATACTAATCAGTTTAATCTGGAGAGGGGAAATGTCCGGAAAAACAAGAACAGCAAACGCCCCAATACCAACAAGGGCAAACGCACTTTTAAAACTCAGTGAAAACCAATTGGCCAACCCTCCAAATGTCCCAAGTGCTGAGCCTAAACTCCTCTCGATAAAAAAATAAGTTCCACCTGCTCTGGGCATGGCTGTAGCAAGTTCAGCCTGTGCTAGTAAACCAGGAAGAATTAAAAAACCAGCAAGAAGGTAAGAAAGAATCATTGCAGGGCCAGCTTTTGCAAAAGCCAATCCTGGCAATACAAACAAACCAGAACTGATCATAGCGCCAGAAGAGATTGCAAAAACGTCGAGAAGAGAAAGTTCTTTCTTCATTTTCATTTGATTTTATCTCCGCAGCGCTTTATAACCAATATCTTTTCGATAATACGCTCCATCAAAGGTTATTTTACCCACTGCCTTGTATACTTTTTCAATTGCTGTTTCGATAGTACTGCTTAAAGCTGTTACACCAAGTACTCTTCCACCAGCAGTAACTATATCTTTTCCTTTGATCTTTGACCCTGCATGAAAAACAAGAATATCAGAAGGAATCTGATCCAGACCGTAAATTATTTTTCCTTTTTCATAAGACCCAGGGTAGCCCCCGGAGGCTATTATTACGCAGACAGCAGCCTCATTACGGACTGCAAGAGATATATCTCTAATACGTCCTTCAATGGATGCTTCTATTATTTCCACAATGTCTGTTTCTAAAAGAGGAAGAATGGCTTGCGTTTCTGGATCTCCAAACCGGCAGTTAAATTCCAGCACTTTTGGCCCTTCTGGTGTAATCATCAAACCTGCATAAAGCACACCCTGATAAAGTCTTCCTTCTTCTTTCATTCCCAGTACTGTGGGGAGAAGAATCTTTTCTCTTATTGTTCTAAGAAGCTTGGGACTCACCACTGGAGCTGGTGCATACGCTCCCATCCCTCCAGTATTTGGTCCTTTGTCTCCTTCAAAAATAGGCTTGTGATCCTGAGCAGGGGGAAGGATTACGAGATTCTCCCCATCAGTAATTGATAGAACAGACGCTTCTTCTCCTCTGAGGAATTCTTCTACTATAAGACGGTTTCCAGCATTACCAAAGACCTTTTGTCTCATAATCTTGTCCACACCATCGTAAGCTTCATCCCTGCTGTTGCAAATTAGCACTCCTTTACCCGCGGCTAAGCCATCTGCTTTTAGGACAAGAGGCGGCTCTTTTTTGTGAATATACTGAATTACCTCTTCTGGATCCGAGAAGATTTTATATTCTGCTGTAGGAATGCGATACTTTGCCATAAAATTTTTGGCAAATCCTTTGCTGCTCTCAATTTCAGCAGCTTTTTTAGTAGGACCAAAGATTGCAAGCCCTTTTTCACGAAACCGATCTACAATACCAAGCGTTAATGGGAGCTCAGGACCCACCACAGTCAAATCTATTTTCTTTTTCTGAGCGAAATGGACAAGAGTTTTAATATCAGTTGCATCAATATCCACACATTCTGCTATCCGGGCTATTCCACCATTCCCTGGAGTACAGAAAACTTTCTCAACTTGTGGAGATTGCACAAGTTTCCATACAATGGCATGCTCTCTTCCACCACTTCCTACTACCAGAACTCTCATCTTCACCTCCTTGGATATCTAAATGGTTTTCCTTTCTTCTTTTTCTTGCTCCGAAGCATTTCAATCTCATCACGCAGTTCAGCAGCTCGTTCGAATTCAAGCCTTTCTGCTGCCGCAAGCATTTCTCTTTCCAGTGTATCAATCACTTCTTCTTTTTCCAGTTTTGATAATATATCAAAACTTTTCTCTGAAACCATCGGGACAGAAGATTTTGAATCAGCTACTGAAGTAGCTGCCATAACTTCTTTTACAGTTTTATAAATAGTCGCTGGAGTTATTCCGTGTTCTTCATTATATTTTCGTTGAAGTTCCCGTCGCCTGGCAGTTTCTTTCTGAAAATTACGAATTGCATCTGTAATTTTATCTGCATAGAGAATCACAGTTCCGTCTACATTGCGCGCGGCCCTTCCTGCTGTCTGCATTAGGGAGCGCTCTGAACGGAGGAATCCTTCTTTATCCGCATCTAAAATAACAACTAAGGAGACTTCAGGTAAATCCAATCCTTCTCGCAAAAGGTTAATTCCAACTAATACATCAAAATCCGCCAGGCGAAGGCCACGAAGAATCTCTACTCGATCGAGCGCGTCAATTTCAGAATGCAGATATCTTACTCTAATATCCAGATTGGAAAGATAATCAGCCAGGTCCTCTGCCATTCTTTTTGTTAGAGTAGTTACCAAAACCCTTTGATTGTTTTCCACACGGTTTTTGATTTCTTTTATAAGATCATCTATCTGTCCCTTCGTAGGCCTGATAATGACCTCTGGATCCATAAGCCCTGTAGGACGGATTATCTGTTCTACTACCATACCTTTACATTTTTCTAATTCATACTCTGCTGGCGTGGCTGAAACAAAAATTACCTGATTTATCATTGATTCAAATTCATTAAATTTTAATGGACGATTATCCAGTGCAGAAGGAAGACGAAAGCCGTGTTCTACTAAAGTTACTTTCCGTGCATGATCGCCATTGTACATTCCGCGAATTTGCGGAATAGTTACATGTGATTCATCAATAATTAACAAGAAATCCCTGGGAAAATAATCAATAAGACAGGAAGGTCTTTCGCCTGGTTTGCGTCCGGACAGATGACGGGAGTAATTTTCTATTCCGGTGCAGTAACCCACTTCCTCCATCATTTCAATATCGTAGCGAGTACGTGACTCTAAGCGCTGAGCTTCTAAGAGCTTGCCCTGTGAGCGAAAGAACTTTAATCGTTCCTCCAATTCCTCCTCAATTGCACGTATGGCGGTCTTAAGTTTTGGATAGGGGGTAACAAAATGTTTCGCAGGATAGATAGCGACTCTCTCTTTATCTTCTATAACTTCACCTGTAAGTGTATCAATAACAGCAAGATTTTCAATCCTGTTACCCCAGAGTTCAACTCTAATTGCACGCTCTTCGTAAGCAGGAAATATTTCAATTACATCTCCACGAACTCTAAAAGTGCCGCGATGAAAATCTACATCGTTTCGCGTATAGTGTATATCAATGAGTCTTTCCATTATTTTCCGCTGGTCAATTTCTTTACCTTTTTCCAGGAAGAGAAGAAGCTCCCGAAAATCACGGGGTGAACCCAAACCATAGATACAGGAAACCGATGCCACTATAATAACATCGTTTCTTTCCAGTAAAGAACTCGTTGCTCTTAACCGCAATCGGTCTATTTCATCATTTATAGACGTGTCTTTCTCTATATAAGTATCTGTTGATGGAATGTATGCTTCTGGCTGGTAGTAATCGTAGTAACTTATAAAATACTCAACAGCATTCTGAGGGAAAAACCCCCGCAGCTCTCCGTAGAGCTGAGCAGCAAGAGTCTTGTTATGAGAGATTACAAGTGTCGGCTTTCCAATGTTTGCTATTACATTGGCAATAGTAAAAGTTTTACCAGAACCTGTAACTCCTAAAAGTGTCTGAAACCGTTCACCACGGATAAGACCATTAGTGAGTTCTTCGATAGCCTTCGGCTGGTCTCCCTTTGGTTTAAAACCTGAGATTAACTTAAATGTTGCCATATCTATTAGTAGATTTTATAAAAACTTGTTTCTAATATAGCTGAAAATATGGAGAAAGTCAAGGTAAGAAGATTTGCAATTAGGGAAAGACTAAATTCTGAATTTCGTTTTATCCTGCTTGAAAGGTTTATCCCCATAATAATCGAATCATTAAGCAAATCATACCTGTTTTCTATAATTTCATAACCCTGAATTGTCCATCTACACAATAAATTAAACAAAAATTATAAAAATACTTGACTTTTTAATACGATATTTTATATTTATTAGAGAATATTTGTAGATAAAA
>CAYYPT010000148.1:0-6695 GCA_964473625.1 uncultured bacterium
ATATAATCGTAAAAGTCAAGTAGTTTTTTAAAAAACTGGGGTGGGAAACGGAACAAACATGGTATCCCGCTGACTATTAAAAAAGCCTCATCCAAAACTCTCTGGATGAGGCTTTGATTTTATATAGTTTGTCGAGTTATTTCAGAAGCATGAGCTTTTTTGTGAAGATTTTATCACCTACCCGAAGAGTGTAGAGATAGATTCCTGAAGGAACTTCAATTCCTTGATTATTCTTTCCATCCCAGATAACAGAATATGTACCGGCTTCTCTATAATCATCTATAAGTGTCTTTATTTGCTGACCAAGTATGTTGAAGATTTTTAAAACTACACGACTTTATTGAGGTAACTGGAATCTAATTGTAGTTTTGGGATTGCCGGGGTTAGGGTAGTTCTGTGAAAGGTTTGAGTAAAAAGACGATTCAAAAGAAATAAAGGGCTTACGCCTGAGATAAGGATTGTTCCAGAAACCACTTTGTCTATTTCTGGAACAATCTCAGAGAAAGCCTAAAAACTTAAGTCTTTTCTATATTCCCTTCAAGGAGGACTTTTGTTACCCTTCAAGGGAGGACAATAGGACGTTTTCATTGAAAGGTTGATATTGATTCAGATTCCTAAACCCGTTATTAATATTTTATTTTAAGATTCTTAACCAGAAAAGCCCATTTGTCGGTCTGTTCTTCTATCTGTTTATTCGTAGGTTTCCCGGCACCATGACCTGCTCTTGTTTCAATACGAATGAGCACAGGTGCTTTGCCTGCCTGGCATTTCTGAAGAGTTGCTGCAAATTTGAACGAATGGGCAGGTACAACTCTGTCATCATGGTCAGCGGTCGTAATAAGAGTTGCAGGATACTTAACACCCTCTTTCAGATTATGAAGCGGCGAATAGGCGTACAAAAACTTGAACTGATCAGGGTTATCTGATCTTCCGTAATCAGAAGCCCATGCCCAGCCAATAGTGAATTTATGATACCGTAACATATCCAGTACTCCAACAGAAGGCAGCGCTGCTGCAAATAAATCAGGGCGCTGGGTCATACATGCTCCTATAAGCAATCCACCATTACTCGCCCCGCCAATTGCAAGTTTTTTCTTTGAAGTATACCCTTCTTTGATCAGATACTCCGCTGCAGCAATAAAATCGTCAAAAACATTCTGCTTTTTATCAAGAATCCCCTGCCGGTACCACTCAACCCCATATTCGCCTCCCCCGCGAAGATTGGCCTGCGCATAAATTCCACCCATCTCCATCCAGAGAAGATTTGCCACACTAAAACGTGGAGTCAGACTTATGTTAAAACCACCATATCCGTATAGATATGTTGGATTCTTGCCATTTAATTTAATACCTTTTTTGTAAGAGATAAACATTGGCACTCGTGTTCCATCTTTGCTCGTATAGAAAACCTGTTTTGTCACGTAATCTTTCGGGTTAAATTTTACTTTTGGAGCTTTAAACACGGAGGTTTTTTCTGTATTAAAATCGTACCGGTAAATCGTATGCGGATAAGCAAAAGAAAGAAAACCGTAAAACATCTCTGTATCTTCCTTTTTACCACTGATTCCAGCAATAGAACCCAAAGTCGGCAATGAAAGTTTTCTGTAAAAGGATCCATCCTTATTATAAATTTTTATCTGGTGATGAGCATCGTGCATGTAAACTGTAACGAATTGGTTGTTTATAACCTTTACACTCGAAAGCACATCCTTCTGCTCAGGAATAATTTCTTCCCACTGGGAACGCTCTGGGTGGTTAATATCAATAGCAATTACTCTTCCTCTGGGGGCATCGAAATCAGTCTGGAAATAAAATATCGATCCATCATTATCAATAAAATAGTAAGCTGCATCAAAATCATCTAAAAGTTTTATTACTCTGCTTTTTCTATGGTGGCCTATTTTCATATAGTAAATCCGATTTCTTCTATCTGTTCCCTGACTTACGTGTATGATGAGATATCTTCCATCTTCAGTAACATGGGCATTAAATCCCCAATTGGGATGTTTCGGATCCTCATAAATAAGCAAATCTTCACTCTGATCCGTTCCAATTTTATGATAGTAAATCTTCTGGAATTTGTTCTGCTGAACCAGTACTTTTTCTTTTTCTGGTTTCGGAAAACGCGAATAGTAAAATCCTCTGCTGTCCCTGGACCAGGAACCGCCAGAAAATTTGATCCATTTAATATGATCCTCTAGATCTTTCCCAGATTCAATATTCCGCACAAAGAACTCGTGCCAGTCCGAACCTCCTGAGGAAAGGCCATACATTAAATACTCACCGTTCTTGCTGACAGCAGTGGTTGTTAAAGCAATAGTTCCATCTTCAGAGAGTTTATTTGGGTCAAGTAAAACTTTTGCTTCAGAATCCAGCGACTTCTGAATGTAGAGGACTGGCTGATTCTGTAGTCCGTTATTCTTTAAGAAGAAATAAAGGCCTCCTTCCTTGCGGGGCAGACCGTACTTCTCGTAGTTCCAGAGTTCTGTTAATCTTTTTCTAATTTTTTCTCTCTGGGGAATTTTTTTAAGATAGTTAAAGGTTACTTTATTCTCTGCCCTGACCCACTCTTTCGTCTCAGGGGAATTATCATCCTCAAGCCAGCGGTAAGGATCAGGTACTTTTGTGCCAAAGTAATCGTCTATTACATTTATTGTTTTTGTTGCCGGGTATTTAATCCTTTCTCCGCATGAAATTAGAAAAACGAGAAAAGAAATCCCGGTCAAGAGAAAAAATATTTTATGAAGACAGTTTGCCATTTTACACCTCCTGTTTTAGTCTTCCATATAATTTTTCCCCTCAAAAGAAAGAATAGATATATGGGGAAGTTCTCTGTACCTGCCATTGTAATCAAGTCCGTATCCAACAACGAAGCTATCTGGTACGGTAAAGCCTACATAATCAGGTTTAAAATCAACAGTTCTTGGAACAGTTTTATTGAGAAAAACGCAGCTTTTCAATAATGCGGGTTTTTTATCTATAAGATGTTTTGCGACAAAGTTTAGAGTCTGTCCAGTGTCCAGGATATCATCGATAAGAAGAACATTTTTCCCCTCGATGTTTACGCTGATGTCCCGAATCAATTTTACATTACCGGATGATTTTGTTTGTGAACCGTATGATGAAACAATCATAAAATCGATAATAAGAGGGATATCTTGAAGGTAGAGCATTCTTGCAAGATCAGAGAGAAACATAAAACTTCCCCTAAGCAGTCCTATAACTACAAGTTCATTACCTCTGAGATCGTGAGCTATTCTTTTTACTAAAGATTTTATTCGTTGTTTAAGTTTTGATTCACTTATCAGCAGTGTTAAATTTTCATTTCCAATTTGATTCATGGTTTGGTTTAGTTTTTTATGATATACCCGGATTCAGCGATAATTTTTTCCCCTTGATTAAGGTCTTTTGAAATGATGTTTAGTTTTTGGAGCACTTTTCCCCGGGCATCTCTTTTCAGCAGCCGCGGTTGAAATCGAACCTTAAAATTAAAAACAAAAATGGGGATTACTTGTGCCGTAAGGGAGCCATTTCTATCAAAACGGACTTTAAGAATTATGCTTTCTTGTACCTTCGAACTGTAGGAACCGAAGACAAAATTGCCAAGGCTGTATGCAATAAGTTTTGAGTTGTAAATTTCTAATCCTTGAAGCACGTGGGGATGATGTCCAAGAACAAGATCGGCTCCCCAGTCGATTGCACGATGAGCGTAAAAACGCTGGTAGGATTTTGGATGAATCATCAATTCACTGCCCCAATGAAACGAGACAACAACAATATCAACTTTTCTCTTTAGAGAACTGATGTTTTTTTTCAGTCCTTTTAGGTCTGGATAAGCAGTACCGCATCTCTCTGAAGTTGCCCAGAATCCCTCCGGGTATGTTAGAGAATATGCCAAAAATCCTACCCGCCATCCGTTTTTCTTCAGAATGCTTTCTTGCTCGGCTTCTTTCAGGTCCCTGCCTGCTCCACAATGGGCGATTCCCAGACTATCAAGAGTATGTAGAGTAGAAAGCAGTCCCCTTTTTCCGTAGTCTAAAATATGATTATTGGCCAATGACAGGATGTCAAAACCTGCATATACAAGACCGACAGCATATTCTGGAGGAACTTTGAAGATAAACTTTTTTTTAAAGATATTACCTGAGGATGTGAAAGGAGCCTCCAGGTTAGCGAAAGCAATATCCGCACTTTGGATAATTGTTTTTGTGGAATCGAAAGGATAGTCAGCTCCCTTCTTCCTGATGAAAGGTAAGGCATTCCCATCCAGCATCACATCCCCCACAGCTACGATAGAGAGAGAATCTTTTAATTCATGCTGTATATTGGTGACATGAGAGATTGGAGAGAAAAGTAGTACAGAAAATGCAAAAGCTGCACCACTTGTAGCCCACTTTAAAAAAGGTAACTTCCAGAGTCTAAATTTTTTCACTGCTTATTTGTTTTTTTCGTGGTTGTTTTCTGAGTGCCAGTCTTTTTTGGTTTTTCGACTGGTGAACTTTTAGATTCTTCTCTATCCTTTGAAGAAGCCTCCTGTTTGATAGCTTCGATCTCAGCCTCTTTCGCCGCAAGAGATGATTTTAAATCTTTGATTTTGGCAACAAGCTCTACAACTTTCTTGTTTTTGCTTATTTCAGCTCCTTTCTTTTTATCAATAAGTGTATATACTTCCCGCCCTAAGTTTGTGAAAGTTTTATCAATGTTTCTGTTGATGTTGAGTATTTCAACTTTTACTTTACCGATTTTTGTGTATTCCTCGGTTTTCTCCGCAGCAACAGTGACTCCTTCCTTAAGCTTTTTTTTAATGTCTTCCCACAAAGGTGACATAATTTAATCCTCCTCTTTTTAGTTATAATAAAAATTTAATTAGATAATTCTAAAAGTCAAGAATAAAAAATAAAATTTTAGTATTAGGGGATGGTATAACGGATAATGGGCATTGCAAATTTGGATGGTTTAGTATGATCATTTCGGTAACTGTTGAGGTGATTCTCAGAATATAATTTTCGTCCAGTGAGCGGCATAAAGGCCATGTTCCTATATTCTTGGAGACATTGTGTTATTCTTTAGTGTCTCTTAACTTTACAATACTAGTTTTATTACAGAGAATCTATTAGTGCTACAGAGAATTTTTTGCCATTTTTATCATGGGCAAAAACATTTGTAATAGTTACTTCTTTTACTTTACCCTGTGTTCCTTCAAAAGGAGAATATTCATTTGTTGGGAATTTTGCCCGCACAAGTGTATACGTCGATCCTGGTACGACTTTTTCCAGAGTATTAAAGGTATATCCTGTCTCTTTTGGATTTACTCGCAGGCTGTCAGTTTCGAAATATAGAGAATGTTCTCTGGAATCTGGCGGTCCCTGTATTACGGCTCTTCCATAGATTTCCAGGGTTTTCGTTTCAAAATTTTCTGTTCTAATCTTGAAAAACAAGACATTTACTTTTGTAGCAACTAGCCCCTCAGCAGGAGGTTTGGCGGGTACGTATTTGGTACCAAGATATTTGATAAAAACGCTTTTGGGTTTCTGAAAAACCTTAGGAGGATTCGAAGGAAATTTTTCACAACCTGTTATGAAATTAATGGTCAACAAAAAGATACCGATCCATACGGTAATTAAATTATGAGAGATTTTTGTCATACTACTACCCTTGGCGATAAATTTACCATTGTTACCTACTATGTGAAAAAAATTTCTCCATTTATTTTGATTTGCTACTTGCATCCAATTACTCTAATTCTTTTAAAATAAGACACTTGAAAGTCACATGATATTAACAATAAAGCCTTTTCTATATTATTTATGCAAAAGAGATACCATTTGTTCAATTGTTACAAAAATGTCATTATAAAAAGGTAAGATAGGCGAAGCGTATACCGTTGATTATATTCCTGACTTTAAGTCCTGTTATGACTTAAGTGATTTTGTAAGTCAATCGGCAAGAAAAATACTTGCAAATCTTATACATTTTGCTTATAATGATAACAAGTTTTCTTGAGATCTCTCAGTAAGAAGGATTGCATCATGGGTGCGGTATACGAAACCATACGTCAGAGGAGAACAGTCCGCAGGTTTAAAGATAAATCAATACCTGAAGAAACATTGATAAAATTAGTAGATGCTGCCCGCTTAGCTCCTTCCGCTGAGAATATCCAGCCATGCGAATACATTATTGTCAATGATTCCCAGTTGAAAGAAGAAGTGTTCTCTTGCTTAAAATGGGCAGGATATATTAGACCGGAAGGCAATCCTCCTGAAGGAGAAAAGCCAGCCTCTTATATTATTGTTTTGATTAATGCAGTTTTGAGAAAAAAAGGTGGAGAAGCAGATGCTGCTGCAGGGATCGAAAATATTTTGTTAACCGCATGGGAAGAAGGAATTGGCGGGTGCTGGTTAGGTTCTATAAATCGTAAGAAAATAAAAAAGATATTAAGAATTCCTCATCATCTTAGAGTAAATTCTGTGGTTGCCTTAGGGTATATTAATGAACATCCGGTTGCTGAGGAATTAAAAAATTCGGTTGAGTACTGGAAAGACGAAAAAGGAGTTCTTCATGTTCCCAAGCGAAAACTCACCGAAATAGTACATAAAAATAAATACGGCAACTGTATTAAATTGTAATAAAAAAATCATTTGTTTAATGAGTCCACTCTAAAAAGGGTATCCATTAAATTATAAAATAATAAACAA
>CAYYPT010000149.1:0-6683 GCA_964473625.1 uncultured bacterium
AACTAAAAATGCGTATCCAATAAATTGTTTTTTCTTTTTATCTTTATATCCCATGTAATAAATAATCTTTCTGTTTTCCTTTACAGGAACTATAACACCCGTTTTACTTCCAGGCAAAACATAGGCAAGAGCTTCTTTTAGTTCTTTTTGCTGCTGAATGAGAATTTTAGGTTTAGTAATTTCATTTACCCATGCCAGTGAACCCGCTGCAATTAATGCTACAATAGTAAGTGTGGCTGCAAAACGAGGGATGTCTTTCATGACTTTTATTTTCCTCCAAATACTTTAGGTTTTGTATATTTGTCTAGTAATGGAGTAGTAAGGTTCATCAAAAGAATTGAATATGATACACCTTCCGGGTACCCACCCCATAGGCGAATGATTACAGTAATAATTCCACATCCTGTTCCGAAGATGAGACGGCCTTTGAAAGTTACAGGTGTGGTTACCATATCAGTTGCCATAAAGAAAGCGCCAAGAATCAAGCCCCCTGAGAGAATATGGAAAAGGGCATTACCTGTAAATAGGCCATCAGTACCACCAAATATCCATGTAAGCAGAGCTACAGTTCCAACATAAGTAAACGGGATTTTCCAGCCTATTATTCTTTTATACATTAAAAAAGCAGCACCAATAAGAAGCAGAACCGCAGAGGTTTCGCCAAGACAACCACCCACACGACCAAAGAATAAGGCTCCATGGGAACTGTAAAGCTGAGACACAGCCTGAGCAGCTCTTGTTATTTGTTCGGTAGTATGTTCGGGTGTGTGGGTCAAAATTTCCCGGGCGTGTTTAAAAACATTCAAGGGTGTTGCGTTTGTAATAGCATCAATACCTGATAAAGTACCGGCTCGGGGAATTGTTTTGAAAACTGTCATGTATACTGGCCACGAAGCCATAAGGAAAGCCCTACCAATGAGAGCTGGATTCATGGGGTTATAGCCAAGTCCACCAAATGCCATCTTGCCTACAGCTATTCCAAAGAATGCACCCACAGCAGGAAGCCATAGGGGAACTTCTGAAGGTAAATTATATGCCAGCAAGATACCAGTAACAATTGCGCTTCCGTCAGCAATAGTATTTGGCCGTTTTAATATTAACTGGAATAAAGATTCTGTAAGTAAAGCCGATGCTATTGACACTAGAATAATCCATAGGGCATGTATTCCAAAAAAATAAATTGCGCCTGCTCCGGCAGGAACAAGAGCAATTACCACGCTATACATGATTTTTGGGATAGAGTCGGTGTCTTTAATATGGGGGGAAGAAGAAATATAAAAAATACGTTCCATGCTGTTTAACCCTTATTAGTTTTTCAAGCTACCTGTTTTGTTTTTGACTCCTGTTCATTCCAGAGAGCTTTTCCAAGTTTGATATAGTGAACAAGGTTTCTCTTAGCCGGGCAAACAAAAGCGCAGGTTCCGCATTCTATGCAATCCAATAATCCCATATTGTGAGCTTCATCAATTCTCTGATGTTCTATGAGAGTAGCTATCCGGCTGGGGACAAGTTTCATAGGGCAAAAGTCAACACACCTTGCACATGAAATACACGGGCCTTCTGGTTTCAGATATGCTCTTTTCTTATCCAATACGAGTATTCCGGATGTACCTTTAATAACAGGAACCCGGTCTGTTAGTTGAGAAATTCCCATCATGGGACCGCCATTTATAATTTTGGCTGCTGAATCAGTATATCCACCACAGAATTCGATAAGTTTCTGAAAAGGCGTCCCGATACGAACTCTCAGATTCTTTGGCGATTTAATACCCGGACCTGTAACAGTGACTACTCTTTCAATTAATGGTTTATTAGAAGAAACAGCTTCAAATATAGCCAGTGTGGTGCCTACATTGTGAACCAGACAGCCTACATCCATTGGAAGACCACCAGAAGGTACTTCGCGACCTGTAGCTGCTTTTATAAGCTGTTTCTCAGCTCCCTGTGGATATTTTACAGTTAGTGGTAAAACAGAAATTTGTTTTTTCCTTGCAGTTTTTTTCCTGAATAGTTTAATAGCATCAGGTTTATTTTTCTCAATGCCAATTATTGCACGATGGACATTTAGAATTTTCATAATGATTTTGATACCCTTCAGGATATCGTCAGATTTTTCAAGCATGAGCCGATGATCAGCCGTTAGAAAAGGTTCACATTCTACGCCATTTATGATTAAAGTATCAATAGGCTTTTCAGATGGGGGAGAGAGTTTAACATGAGCCGGGAAAGCCGCTCCCCCCATACCTGCAATACCGGCATTTAGAATGCGCTTTTTCATTTCTTCTGGAGAAAGTTTCATGTAATCAGTAAGAGGTGTAACATTATCTACCCATGTATCTTGTCCGTCATTTTCAATTACTACTGAGAGAAGGTTTGTTCCGAGTGGATGGGGGCGCGGCTCAATTGCTTTAACTGTGCCAGAAATAGAAGCATGAACAGGGAGGGAGACGAACTTGGTTGCTTTTCCAATTTGTTGACCAGTTTTTACAGTATCGCCTTTCTGAACAATAGGTTCCGCAGGAGCTCCAATATGTTGTTGTAAAGGAATTATAACTTCTTCCGGATGGGGAAGTTCTTCAATGGGTTTGTGTTCTGACCAGTGTTTTTCTTCGGGTGGGTGGGCTCCCCCATGAAAAGTTTTCCTTCCAAACATGAACGCTCCTATTCCTTTTGCTTTTTTTCAACTCCACTTTTTTTTAATTCCTTCAATTCTTTCAAAAACTCTTCTTTGTCCTGAAATTTTCTGTACACAGAGGTAAAGCGGACATATGCGACTTCGTCCAATTCGCGGAGGGAATTTGAAACTAGTTCTCCAATTTTACGGCTTTCAACCTCTTTGACAAAATTAGATTCGATTTCTGATTCTATTTTTGTCACAATTCCTTCAATTTGAGATATGGAAACAGGACGTTTACTACATGCTATCTGTATGCCTTTCATTAGTTTTTTGCGATCATAGGGTTGTCTACAACCGTCAGACTTAATCACGTAAAGTGTTTTATCTTCGATTTCTTCTATAGTGGTGAACTTCCGCCCACAAGAAAGACATAATCGCCTTCGTCTAATAGCCTTTCCATCGTTTCGAGTTCTTGTATCAATAACTTTATCATTATCTTGACCGCAGTAGGGACACCTCATATATTTATACTCCATTTTGGGTGAAGCTGGATAATTTCAAGGTGGCCCTCCTGAGCAAGTTCCTTTGCAAGATCATCTGGATAGCCCTCGAGGTAATAAACTTTTTTAATAGAAGCATTGAGAATCATTTTTATACAGAGAGAGCATGGATGATGAGTAGAATAAAGAGTTGCACCTTCAATATTAACGCCAGAGATAGCTGCCTGAATTATAGCATTCTGTTCCGCGTGGAGTCCTCTGCAGAGTTCGTGACGTTCTCCCGAAGGAATGCCCAGTTTTTCTCGAAGACAGCCGATGTCAAGACAGTGGGGGAGATCCTTAGGTGCGCCATTGTAACCTGTTGTTAAAATGCGTTTATCTTTTACTATTACTGCCCCTACCTGTCTTCGTCGACACGTTGACCTTGTAGCAACAAGTTTTGCTATTGCCATAAAGTAGTCATTCCATGAGGGACGCTGATATACAAATTGCTCATTTGTCATAGGAGCTCTTTGTAAAGAAGGAAGTTCTGGCATAGATTGTAAACTTCATCTTTTACTTTGGATATTTCTTTTTCGTCATCTATATGAGAAAGAACTCTATGGATAAGATCACCAATAAGATTCATCTCATCTTCTTTCATACCGCGCGTTGTAAGTGCGGGGGTTCCAATTCTGATGCCACTTGTTACGAATGGACTTTTTGTATCAAAAGGAACCATATTTTTATTTACTGTAATTCCAGCCTGCTCCAGTGCTTTTTCTGCAGCTTTGCCGGTGATTCCCTTGTTTGTAAGATCAACAAGCATAAGATGGTTGTCAGTACCGCCGGAAACAAGATCGTAACCATGCTCCACAAGTCGTTTGGCAAGTGTCTTTGCGTTTTTAATAATTTGTTCGCAGTAAACTTTATATTCAGGTTGAAGATCTTCCTTAAATGCAACAGCTTTTGCTGCTATAACATGCATGAGTGGACCCCCCTGAATTCCAGGCATAACAACGCTGTCAATAACTTCTGAAATAAGTTTTATTCTGCCGGATTTTGGAGCTTTTATCCCCATAGGATTTTCTCTGTCTTTTCCAACAAGAATCATTCCTCCACGTGGTCCACGTAAAGTTTTGTGAGTGGTTGTAGTAACAACATCACAAACAGGGAGAGGATCAGGGTGAAGTTTGGTTGCTACAAGTCCAGCAGGATGGGCAATATCAGCCATGAGATAAGCTCCAACACTGTCGGCTATTTCCCTGAATTTCTCAAAATCGATGAACCTTGGGTAGGCACTGGCTCCTGTAACGATCATCTTTGGCTTGTGGTCTTTAGCCTGATGCCAGACTTGATCAAAATCTATAGTTCCGGTTTCCTTTTTTACCCCATAGGAAACAAAATGATAAAGTTTACCAGAGAAATTAACAGGGCTTCCATGTGTAAGATGACCACCATGTGCCAAATCCATTCCCAGAACAGTATCGCCAGGTTTTAAAAAAGCCATGTATACAGCCATATTAGCCTGTGAACCTGAATGAGGTTGCACATTTGCGTATTCACAGCCAAAAAGTTTTTTTGCCCTTTCACGTGCTAAATTTTCAGCCTGATCTACAAATTCGCATCCACCATAGTAACGATGCCCTGGGTATCCTTCTGCATATTTATTAGTCATGACACAGCCCAGAGCCTCAAGAACTGCTTTGCTTACGAAATTTTCAGAAGCAATGAGTTCTAACTTGTAACTTTCCCTGCCAGCTTCTCCTTTTATAGCTTTGAAGATTTTGGGGTCGAATTGTTTTAGCGTTTCCATTTTATTGCTCCGTATTAGATAATTCTTATAAAATAAAACTGTCAGATGGGACATAATGTCCCATCTGAAGGAATGGAAAAATTTTGTAGCTGAACGATCTTTATAGAAGAACAGTATTTTTCTTATACGAGGGTTAAATTATGTATTAGTTTTACCCTTCGCTCATGCCGGCCCCCGGCTTCAAATTCGGTATCAAGAAACGCTTTTACTATTTTGCGCGCAATCTGAGGTTGTGTAAATCTACCTCCCATTGTGAGGATATTTGCATTGTTGTGACGGCGGCTCAAGACAGTTATTTCTTCAGAATAGCAGAGGGCCGCTCGAATTCCTGGAATTTTATTGGCGACAATTGACATTCCAATGCCGGTACCGCAGATGAGGATTCCACGATCCATTTTAGAGTTTGCTACCGCTTTTGCGACAGAGACGGCAATTTCAGGATAATCTACAGGTTCAGTTGAATTTGTCCCGTAATCTGTATAAGCTATATGGAATTCTGTAAGAAATTTTTTAATTTCTTCTTTTAAGTTATACCCAGCGTGATCCGCCCCAATAGCTACTGTCATTCTGTAAGCCCTTTTCTTTTTTACATAATCCATTGATAGCAACTGCCGCGAGGTTTTTTTTGCCCCTTGTGCATGAAATAGTCTTCTTTTGTTGGAATCATAGTTTCCAGATATTTCATGTGTTTTTCGGCCTCAGTTTTCCACTCAAGGTCCCGTTTTGCTTTTACATATTCATCGTAAGCTAATTTATATACTAATTTGTCATCAAAAGTAATTTTCCCACCTTTTCTCTGAGCAACACATTTTTCTGCAGCTGTTTCGTAAATAGTTCCACGTGTGATATAAGCCAAACCGTAGTGAGGGTCTATAGCAAGAGCTTTTTTGACTGCCCGCATTGCAGTTGTGTATTTCCCTAGAGAAGTATAGGTAAGGGCTAAATTACAGAGATTCTTTTTATCTTTTGGATTTATTTGTAAAATGCGTTTATAAATTGCTGCTGCGCTGGTGAATCTTTCAGTTTGTTGATAGGAATCCCCAAGAAGTTCAAGCGCAAAAATATTATTAGGCTCTTTACTGGTGACTATTTTTAATTGTTCGATTGCTTTTGCAAAATCGCCGGTTTTGTGATAGCTTTGCGCAAGCTCTAATCGATATTTAACTTCGTTGGGATACCGATCTACCATGCTTTTTTGTTGGGCAATGATACGATCCATATCGCCGGTTTGAGAAAGAAGTGTACTTAGCACTTCCTGGGATTGTTTGTTGTTTGGATTTAGTTCCACCGCTTTTTGGTATGCGTCAATAGCTTTGTCCTGTTCACCTGCTTTGACGTATAATTCTCCAAGATAACGGTAATAACTTGCCGAATCTGGTTCCAGTTCGATTAGCTTCTTATACATTTCAATAGCTTCATCGGTTCTCTGTTGAGCCCGATAAATATAACCCAGTGCTTTGTAAGGATATGCACTTTTGGGATTTCGTTTAATTCCCGTCTTATAAGCCCATTCTGCACTGTCGGGCTGGTTAAGCTGGAGATAACATGTTCCCAAAGCCTGATATACAATTTTCCCATAGATTCCCGAGGTGTCTTCCTCGACTAATTTTTTGAAATACTTTTTGGCTTTTGCATAATCATGCTGCTTGTAAGGCTCCCAGCCCAGACTGAAAAGAAGATCCAATTTCCTTTTTTGAACCCTGTAAAGAGAATCCTGAATAGCTTTTTGCCTTTCGGGACTCAAAGTTTCTTTCTTAGATTGAGTTCCTGC
>CAYYPT010000150.1:0-6630 GCA_964473625.1 uncultured bacterium
TCCTTCTCTTCTTCACCAAAAATTTTTATTTCACCGAAAACTCCATCGTATCCGGGGCGGATGGTAAGATTTCCTTCCCGCACTCTTATAATGCCTTCCAGTATTCGCTCAGGTGTGAAAGAGGCAAGCTCTTCTCTGGACAAATCAAGAAGGATTCTGAACTCACTTCCTCCTTTTTCAATCAATCGTTCATATTCTCGCTTAACACCGGCGCTGCCCGCTCCAATTCCCAATGCCTCTGCTATGATTTCCTGTAAAGGTACCAACCGAACAAAGGGGATGGCATTTTCAGGCTTGTAGCCTTCCGGCCGATCAGCTAGGTCTTCCACTCTGTGCATTACGCCGACTGTAACAGGCTTTCCGCATTTGGGACAGATTTCATTATGCTCTCTGGTTTCTTTTGGAGAAAAAAGAACATTGCAGGCTCGGTGACCATCGTAGTGGTACTTGCCCTCCTCCGGGTAAAATTCCACAGTTTTAAGAAATCTGGTTCTATCTTTTTTTCTAATAATACCAGTAATGGTTTTGTAGTCCATTTCACAGTCAAAAATATTCACTTCACGGCCTAATTTTGAAGGAGAATGAGCATCAGAGTTTGAAATTAGAGTGATGTTGTCCAGAGCGGAGAGCCGCCAGTTCATTGCCGGATCAGAAGAAAGGCCCGTTTCAACAGCCCTAATGTAAGGTGTTAATTCACCAAATGCTTCTTCCAGGGAGTCATATCCACTTTTGTCTCCAAATATAGAAAACCATGGAGTCCATATGTGTGCCGGAACAATCATACATTCCTCAGAAATGTCGAGAACCATTTTGGCGAGCTGTTTTACAGGAAAACCGAATATAGGGCGGCCATCCGATGCGAGTTTTCCCCAACCGGACAACGTACTGTTAATTTTTTCCACCACCTCAAAACTGGGAGCAAAAATCAGTGTATGTATTCGCCGTACTTTGCCTTTATCAGAATAAATGTTGCTTACCTCGACTGTCAGCATGAAGTGGACAGAACGCGGATTACTTTTTAGATGAAAAAGTCCCCGGCCGTTTGACTCCAGCTTTTCTTTAAGTTCTGCAAAATAGGAAGGATGGGTAAAATCTCCTGTTCCAAGAAGATCAATCCCTTTCATCCTGCCCCAGTGATCAAGACTCGTCACATCCATGTCCTGACTTGTTGCCCGACTGTACTTGGAGTGGATGTGCAAATCAGCAATGATTCGTGGCAAGGTAGTCTCCTTATATTGCACCAAGCTTTTGTAAATTCTCATTTATGGCTGCTTTGACCCGCTCATAAATTTCGGGAGAGAGTTTGGCTAACTCCTTCTGGTTCTGGGCACGCCGCAGAATAAATACAGCATAATTCATTTCTGCCCTTGCTCAATTTCCTGGTATTCAGACATGTCAAGAAGCACACTAACACGCTCCCCTAATAGGGATTTTAATACCCATAAAGACCTCTTCCTCCCATACCTTTCTCAAATTTGATTTCCCGGAGCATCGGCGATTTTATGTTAATCCTGAAGTAAAAGCGTTTATACCTGCCAGTAGGTGTCCACACTATTCTTGCTTCCCAGCAGTGGAGATCTCTGTAAAAAACAAAGTCCTGACTGACTGCTTCTTTTTTTACCAGGTCCCACCGAGCCCGATACGAAATTTTCCAGTGTTTGGTCAAATTAAAATCAAGGTTTGTGTTAGCCCAGAAAGTTCGACTCTTATGTAAAGGATTATATCGGTTGTCTGTATAACTCAGTGTTGCTGTCAGGTTCCACGGAATGTTAAATCCTGTAACACCCTCGTCCATATCGAGCCGATCTCCTGGCAGGTTTTTTAAATTCTCTATACTGGACGCCTGCTCATTCGTTCTTGCTTTCTTCCCCGTTGTTTTACTTTTTGCATTTCCTTTCAATCGCAGATTTATATTTGCAGTTAAATAGGTTAATCTCGCCCAGCGGGTTCTGAAAATACTCTGCCAGTTTTTCCAGGTAATTTTATCAATATAGAGACGGTTGATTGTTTTGCCTTCTTCATCAACCTGATAAAACGAATGTATTGTGCGAAGAGTAAGGCTCATATTTTTCAGAGGGCTTGCACGAAAAGAAGAAGAAAGGTTGCTCAATTTATACTGTGAAGCTTTCCAGTTGTAGGAGGTAGAAAGATTCCAGTTGAAGAGATTGAACTTCTTTGCTTTGTCTCCCTCTCCAATTTTCATCTGAAAGAGATTTTGGATACTGATATTGAGCGATTTACTTCCTCCTTTTGGGGTTGGTCCAAAGATGCTGCCGGAATACCTATCGTATTCATGGACCACACCAAGAGTGTCTTCAACTGTTTGATAGTAACCATATTTTCCTTTAGAGAAATCGGGTGAATAACCAAAGCTTAAACTGGTTGTTGCGACATGCCGAAACATAACGTTTTTTAGAAAATGCGGCCGAAAAAGACCATATACTTTTGTGCTGAAAGAAGCAGCAAAATTAAAGGTTTGTCGGGAAAAGAAGCCTTTTTCCTCATAGTCTTTAACAGTATTTATTCCGGGGTCCAGAAAAAAGTTTTTACGTTTATTAAAAAAAGTAAGTTTGTAATTCAAATTTGGATTGAAAGTAAGCCAGCCAAATAGTTTTTGTGGACTGGAGAGCTGGAGAGAATGATCCCATCCGCTGTTTCTATTTTCCACAAATGTGGAATCAGGAACATTTTTTCTCTTACTCCTCTGTACTATAAACTGCGAATAATACGATGCGTAGATAGAATTATACCATCTGCTTTCTATTTCTTTACCTTTTTGTTTCTTTGGTTTAGGAAAGGGAGTAAATTGCCCCATCCGGAAGTATATTCTTGGCAAAGTTTCAGTAATTTCATCGGTATTCAAGTTTCTTGTTTGATTCAAATTTACTGTTATGCTCTTTGAGCCTCCCCATCTTTTTGTCAGTGTAGCGTTTGATCGAATCTCCTGTCTGAGTCTCTGTTCTCTGTTGGCGCTGAGGTTTCTATAGAAATTTCCTGAGCTGACGAACTGCCCGCTAACAGCAAGGTTCATTGTTGGCGAAATAATTTGTGAATGATGAATTGACAAATCCCAGCGTCTCTCTTTTTGACCGGAGATATCAAAGTTTTTTCTGGTCCAGGAGCCAGAAATTGTACCACGGAGTTTGTATCGGAGAGCATAGTTTAAATCGCCTCTGAAGAGAAACCCGCTCTTTTCAAAATAATCGATTCTACCTTTTACATCCCAATAATCACTGGCTGCCCAGTAATAACCCAGTCCTTTGAGATAGCGTCCTTCTAACGAGCTTTCACCGTAACGCGGAATTAGAATGCCTGAGTGCCTTCCCTTTCGGATGGGAAAATACGCAAAAGGAATTCCCAAAACAGGGATGTGCCCAATGAACATTACAAGCGGCTTTGCAATCACTTTATCATTTACGCAGATTTTCATTTTCTCTGACCAGAAGTGGAAATGCGGGTTCTTTTCCCTATCACATGTTGTAAATTCGGCATCGGAAACATTAAGAATTCTGGGATTGATCATCTTAAGAATTTTGCCGGAGTAAAAACCGTCTTCGTAAGCTGTTCGTCCTCTGAGAACACGTCCCTTTCTGGTTTTAAAGTTATAGGTCATAACTTCACCCTTCATCACATCCCCCGCTTCTGAGAACTCAGGAGTTCCTCTTAGCTGAACAACCCGGGTGGAGTCTTTTCCGTTCTCTTTCTTTACCCAGATCGTGTCCGGAAGGCCTTCTGCCCTGATAAGATTTGTTTCCCAATTTATTGTAATCTTAGCTGCTTTCAGAGTCATGTCCTGATACACTATCTTTGCTTTTCCTACGAGGATTGTTTTCTTTTCGTCAACAAAATTATCTATTTCCTGAGCCTCGTATTTAATAGGACCCTTAATTTCTGTTTTTGTGGACTCTTTTTTAACCCGGGTACTGTCGGGAGTGACAAACGTTTTTCCCTGGCCAATGAGCTTATGTGTTATTATAAAAAGGGGGAAAAAGAGATAGAGAAATATTTTGTTTTTGAGAAAATTCATTCAGAGGACTTCTCCAACACAGCCAGCATAGCAGCACCCACAATGCCTGCTTGTTCTCCCAGAACTGATGGAACTACTGTTACCATTTTAGCCAGATTAGTCAAGGCTGATTTGTTCAAGCTTTCTCTGGCAGGTTCCAAAATGAATTTCCCTGCATTAGCCACACCTCCTCCTACAACTACTCGCTCGATGTTCAGAAGATTCACAACATTTGCCAGGCCAATGCCAAGGTAGGTTCCCACATCCCTTAGTACTTCCAATGCCACCTTATCTCCCTGTGCTGCTGCAATGCTGACATCCTTCGGCGTCATTTTTCCTGGATCTATCTTTTTTAAAAGTGATTCCTGCCCGGCGTCTATCTTCTCCCTGACCTGTCGAATAATAGCGTATGTTCCAACAAATGCTTCCACGCAGCCTCTTCTTCCACACTTACAGACTGGTCCATCTTGCTGAATTGTTATATGCCCAAATTCTCCAGCCAGTCCACCTGCCCCGTGGTAGATTTTCCCTCCGAGTATTAATCCCCCTCCAACACCTGTACCCAGAGTAACCATGAGCATGTCTCTGGCACCTTTTCCCGCTCCATAGGTGAATTCTGCCAGAGCAGCCAGATTGGCGTCGTTGTCCACCGCTACTGAGATATTAAGAAGTTTTGTTAACTCCTTTACCGCATTTACACCATGCCAGCCAGGGAGATTCGGCCCCTCCAGAAACACACCTCTTTTTGCGTCAACCTGTCCCGCCATCCCAATTCCCATATGCCGTATTGGGATATTATTATTTATGCTCTCGGTTAACTCATGGACCAGTTGTTTTATTCTGTTCAGCACGTGATTTACTCCACCGTCAACTTCTGTGGGAATTTTTTTCTTTACTACAATTTCCCCATTCTTTGAAACCAGTCCTCCTTTAATATTTGTTCCTCCAAGGTCAATACCTACGAAAAGCTCTTGTTCGTTCATTTTGCTCCTTTACAATTTGATTTTTTATCAACTTCCATCAAAATATTTCTATTTCCTTTCCTTTCTTCTCCCCGGCCACAGTTTTTTAAGTCTTTCTTTAATCCTTTTTTCCTCTCCTATTTCTTTAGGTCGATAGTAGATCTTTTCCTTTAATTTGGGCGGTAGAAATTCACTCTCTACAAAACCACCTGCATAATCATGAGCATATTTATATCCCTTACCATAACCCATTTCTCGCATCAGTCCTGTTGGAGCATTCCTCAGGTGGAGGGGAACAGGCTCTGAAGAGGTATTTCTGGCATCTTCTGTTGCCTCGGCTATAGCTACATAGGAAGCATTACTCTTTGGGGCAGAGGCAAGGTAGATGGCTGCCTGGGCAAGGATTATTCTTGCCTCCGGCATACCCACAGCATGTACTGCCTGAAAGGCTGAGTTTGCAATTACAAGTGCCTGTGGATCACTATTTCCAATATCCTCCGAGGCTAAGATCACCATGCGTCTGGCAATGAAGAGGGGATCTTCGCCTGCTTCAAGCATTCTGGCTAACCAGTAAACAGCTGCATCAGGGTCTGAACCCCGCATAGATTTAATAAAAGCGGAAATCGTGTCGTAGTGAAAATCGCCTTTTTTATCATAAAAAATAGCCTGTTTTTGCATAGCTTCTTTAACGGTTTCCAGTGTAACTATCCGTTTCCCCCCTTTTTCTTGCGCCAACCTGCTGCACAGTTCAAGGCCATTAAGGGCGATTCTTGCGTCTCCTGCGGAAAGATTAATGAGTGTATCTTTAACCTCATCAGATATTTCCAGATTTTGTTTTTGGAGAATTTCATCGCTCTTGAGACTTCTCTCAAGAATTGTCCGGATATCTTCCTCTTTCAGGGATTCCATTTTGTAAACCCGGCATCGAGAAATAAGAGGAGCAATGACTTCGAAAGAGGGATTTTCAGTAGTTGCGCCAATAAGGATTAAGCTTCCGTCTTCCACAGAGTGGAGAAGAGCGTCCTGCTGGGCTTTGTTAAAACGGTGGATCTCGTCAATAAAAAGAATTGTTCTTTTTCCCAATTCCTTTCGATTCATTCTGGCCTGTTTTATAATCTTTCGAACATCACTCAACCCTGCCGTGACAGCACTGATGGCAAAAAAAACAGCTTCTGTTTCACCAGCAATGATTCGTGCTAAAGTTGTTTTTCCTACGCCCGGCGGACCCCAGAAAATCATGGAGACAGGCTCATCTTCTTCTATAATTTTCCTTAAAGCCCGCCCAGGACCCACAAGATGAGTCTGCCCAACAAATTCTTTCAGAGTTTTAGGGCGGACTCTTTCTGCCAGAAGCGGAAGAGCTAATTTTTTCTTATTAGATTTCTCTGTAAAAAGATCCATAACACACAAATTTAAAGGAATTAATACCTAAAGTCAAGAATAAACACTGAGCCTGTGGAAAACAAGATTCCCAGGGAAATAATAGAAAAAATGACTTCTTCTTATAAAAACTTGACTTTCCAAGCATTGTTTCTTAATTTATTTAGCTAAAATTAAATGCCTTGCCGGATAAAAAACAAAACTGTCTGATAAAAATGACAATGACCAAGGGAATTGTTTTTGACATAAAAAAATATTCGATTCACGACGGTCCTGGTATTC
>CAYYPT010000151.1:0-6566 GCA_964473625.1 uncultured bacterium
ATAAATTAATTATCAAATATTCAATGTCGGAGAGAGCCCAATTGGGAATTACTTTAGCCTGGCAGGAACCGGCACGCTTTGAAGGTCTTTCAGTCCAAAAATACCTTGAGATAAGTAAGGGAGACAAAAACTCGACACTTGATCCTATCAGAGCTTTAGAAAAGGTCGGTCTTGATCCTAAAAAATATTTGCAACGTGAACTCGACAGCACACTGAGTGGAGGCGAACGCAAACGGATTGAACTGGCAGCAGTTCTTATAATGCAACCCAAACTGGCCATTCTGGACGAGCCAGATTCCGGCATTGACACACTTTCCATTGATTATATTAAAGAGGTAATTCGGCTACTGGCAAGTCAGGGTTCATCTGTAATGCTTATTACTCATCACGAAGAAATAGTTTCTATGGCTGATAGAGCTTCAACACTCTGCGGAGGCAGGATATTAAAAACAGGGTTACCAGAGGAAGTTATTCGCTTTTTCCGAAATCACTGTAAGGAATGTAAGCACATTAATCAGCCAGAAGAGGAGATTATAAAAAATGTTTGATTATTCAAAAGAATTTGAACTTCTTGCAGCAGCTTACAGCGCTAGCGGAGGCAACGCACAGGATTTAAAAAACAACCAGTACGGATTAATGTTAATCAGTAGTAATAAGATGCTGGGGAAAAATGAGATACCGGGTTTAATTATTGAAGATGAAGAAATATCTGATGGTGTTAAAGCAAAAATCATAGTAAAAAAGAATGCAGTATTGAAAAATCCTGTTCATCTCTGTTTCGGTGTTATTCCTGAAGAAGGCGTGCAGCGAATTATTTCTGACTTTATACTTGAAGAAAATTCCAGTGCACAATTTCTTGCCCACTGTTCTTTTCCCAAAGCCCTCAACGTGCAGCATATAATGGAAGGAACAATAAAAATAGGCAGAAATGCACACATGGAATATAACGAAACACACTACCACGGGCCTCAGGGAGGTATAGAAGTGCTTCCTAAAATGAAAATTGAAGTGGATGAAGGCGGATCGTATACCAGTACATTTAAACTGATCAAAGGCGCTGCCGGCAGAATAGACATGGATTACGAAGCTTATTTGAAAAACAAAGCCACAGCAGAGATGTATGCCAAGATCTACGGAAAGAGCAGCGATCAGATTAAAGTTAAAGAATCGATTTACCTGAACGGGAATGAATCGCGCGGGCTTGCTAAAAGCCGCATTGTGGTTTCTGAGAAGGCTCATGCAAAAGTACTTGGCGAGGTGGTGGGGAATGGTGAGCATTCTCGAGGTCATATTGATTGTATGGAAATAATTCGGGGGAGAAACGCAGTTGTCGAGGCTGTCCCCCGTCTCAAAGTGGTAAATGAAACTGCTAAGCTGACCCACGAAGCTGCCATTGGCAGTGTGGACAAAAAACAGGTGGAAACTTTGATGGCTCGGGGACTTGGTGAACAGGAAGCTGTGGATGTAATTGTTATGGGGCTACTAAAATAAAAGGAACATCGGTCATGGCAATTACAGAAGATCCGGTAAAAATTATTGAAGTTAAAAATGGAAAAGCAAGGATACGAATAAACCGATTTTCCATGTGTGTTCACTGTCATCTTGCTGACTGGACAAATGAGACCCGGATATTCGAAGTCTGGATTGATAACAAAATTGGAGCACAACCAGGTGATTTTGTGCGTGCAGAAATGCCGTCATCCAGATTTCTTTTATCAGCATTCAGTGTTTATGGCTTGCCATTAGTTGGTCTTTTTACAGGAGTGGTGATTGCAAATCTTCTCCATTTGCAGAATCTTCAGAGAGCTGAAATTCTCCTGGGAGGAGCAGGTTTTGTAGCCTCTTATTTATTTCTTTGGGCTTTTGAGAAATACGCTGTAAAAAGTAAAAACTTCCTTCCCGCCGCAATCAAAAGAGTAAGAGTAAGGCCCAGATTATTAAACAAGATAGATGGACAGTGAAGATGAAAGAAAGCTTAATTATTTATTCAGTCGGTATTATCCTGATTGCATGGATTGGCGGTACTATACCTCTTTTTTTCAGGAAGAAAATCTTTATTATTCAGCTCTTTATCAGTTTTGGTGCTGGTATTTTATTGGGTGCGGCATTTCTCCATATGATACCTGATGCGGCTGATTATATTGGCACCAGAGTTGGTTTTCCTGCTCTTCTTGGATTTTTAGTCCTCTACATTTTTGAGAAATTTATCATGACACATCCATGCCCTGCTGAAACGCCCTGCTGAAACGTGTGAATTCCACACAATAGGTATTTCTGCATTTTTTGGACTTTCAATTCACAGTTTGATTACAGGCCTGGCGCTGGGAGCTGGGGTTATGGTTCCTCGTTTAGGCTTTATTGTTTTTCTCGCCGTACTTTTGCACAAGTTACCTGCTTCACTTTCTCTCTCGAGTTTACTGATTAAAGAAAAGTATTCTTTAAAATCCATTCTTCTGATCCTGTTTTCTTTTTCACTTATGGTGCCGGCAGGTGCATTTATTACTTTCTTTTTGTTCCACAATACAACTATTTCCACTCTCGGTTATTTAATTGCTTTTTCAGCTGGTACGTTTTTACATGTAGCTGCTGATGATTTAATCCCTGAAGTACACAAACATTATAAATTCAGGAAAACCAGGTTGTTGATTTTTCTTGTCGGAATTGTTACTATAGGCCTGGTTGCTTTTTTGGACTAGTACAGAGTTAAAGAGGAAATGTTATGGATTTCAAACTAAATAATTGGTTTTTTGATTTTGAAAAAGCAAAGGCAGAATCAAAGAAGATGCGAAAACCTATTCTGCTGCAATTTCACCGTGACAATTGTTCAGGATGCAGAACATTGTACAGCTTAACTTATCAGGATGCTGAAGTGGCATCTGAACTTTTTAATTGGTTTATCCCGCTGCATATTGATATACTGAAGGATCAGTGAAATACAAGAAAAGTATCCCCACAGCCCTGAGGCAAGGATGTGGCCCTGGGTAGAACTGTAAACTTTGGAGTGCAGACGTATAGGTTCTTTTTTAACAAAAGGAATATCAGAAGAACAGTGGCGAATGCACTTTACTTCAATACAATATAATTTGATGTTTTTATACTATCGTCCAACTGGAATAAGTAATTCAAGAGAATCGTTATAGTCCTCCCATTTAATAAGCGCAGCATTAGAAAAATTCAATTGTGTAGTTATTTCACTAAAATCGGATACATATTGGATATTTTCTGTGCTGGGTATAACTGCTTTAACCAACTGTTGATCCAGATAAGTAACGATTGGAACCTGATTTAAATCTTTATAATAAACAAAGCCTTTTTGGCGCGCCACAAGCGTAACACCCTCTGTTTGCAGTGGGAGATGTTATTCTGAGATTTCTGCTCTCTTTGCTATACGGCCAATCACCACTCCATCCAGCCCTCCATTTTTAACATAATACAATGCTTCGTTGTCCATTTCTTAATTTATTCTCCAATTGTTTTGGGTGCACATTCTCTTATTATTATATGCGAATACAAAAAAGTATTTTTCCCAACGCAAATTTCAATATCCGAATATTAAATATCGAAATACTAAATAAATCCAAATTCAATCGATTGGTATTTTCTTCTTGACAGAGCGTGTTTTTTTAATTATCTTATATGCCAATAAGTGCATATAGGCATATAGGAGGGATCAATGAATTTTGCAGATGTATTCAAAGCTCTGGGAGATGAGACAAGATTAAGGCTGCTCAATTTGTTTCTCCAGAGCAGAGAAAAAATTTGTGTTTGTGAAATGGTTGATGCACTGCTTCTGCCTCAGTATAAAATTTCAAAAAGTTTGAGTATGTTAAGAAATGTTGGACTGTTGACAGCCACACAAAAAGGAATATGGGTTTATTATGAACTTAATCCTTCACCCTCGAAATGTATGAACGATTTGTTTGGGCTCATTAAAAAACATTTTAGAGAGACCTATCCTGACGATCTGAAACGGTTGAATAAACGGCTGGCATTGAGGGAAGATGGCTTGTGCATTTTGGGATTTGCACTGAAAGATAAAAAAGAAAAGGTTGATTCGGAGGAATTTTAAAATGCGAAACGTAAAATATATTCTTGTCGCCCTGAGCATATTTTTTTTTAATGCTCATTCTTTTGCTTCGACAAAAAAACAATTAACACCACGCCCACCAATCTACGGGATCCCTGCTAAAACCCTGCCAGAGGGGAAATGGATTTTCCGAGGATACTGGATCCTGCCGCAGTATGATAAAATGTACAGTGCAGAAAAAGAAGAAATGGTGGAGATTCCCAGGGGAGTAAAATTTAGTTCAAACAGTATTATCCTGAAAGTTCGTTACGGTCTGACCAATAGATTGACAGTAATTGTTAATCTGCCCTATGTTTGCAAAAAAATGGAAAAACCTGGAATAATAAAAAACAACAGTGGTATCGGAGATGTTATTGGGGCCCTCTTATGGAAGGTCCATCAAAACCTTCAAAAACGTTTTTTATATTCTTTTTTGCTGTTCACAAAATATCCTACAGGAGCTGCAAGCAATTTGTCTCAAACAGAACTACCGCTTGGCTCAGGCAGCTTTGATATTGGAGCTGCCTTTTTACCGGAAAAAGAATTCGGCAAATGGGACATGCGCTGGTCAGCTTTTTATGTCTTTCGTGGTAAGAATAAAGAACAGGTTGATCTTGGGAATGTGACCAGTTTTTCCTGGAGTACAGCGTACAATTTTAGCAGGAATTTTATTGCTGAAGAAACATTCCTGTATAGAAGGACCGGTAATAATGCAAAGGACGATGACAGTGATACGAAACTTTTCCAACTAATACCTGGATTTCAGTACCGAATTCAACGTACCTTTTTAGTGCAGATAGCAATGCCTCTTACTGTCTACAGCAAGAGGCCATTCAGTGATTCACTGGAACCATGGGTTGGTTTGTTTTACCTGTTTTATAGGAGAAAAAAACATGAAACTAATAAGGATAATTGATTCAATCATAAAAAAATACATGCCACTATTTATCCTGGTGTGTCTATCAGGTGGTTATCTTTCTGGCTTGCACTTGTCAAAGAGTGAAATTGGTTTTATCAAATCTTCTATTCTCCCCTCAGTTATTCTCATGATTTATGCCATGCTGATTACCATGAAGATAGATGACTTGAAAAATGCTTTTATTTATCCAAAGGAGATGGTGTACGGAAGTATCTTATCTCTTATAATTGCACCTTTATTGATGATTCCAATAGCGTCTGTATTTACAAAAAGCCCCAAATTATATACAGGATTACTTCTGGCATCAATTGTACCACCAGGAGGAATGATTACTTACTGGACTGGTATTCTAGGAGCCAACATTGGACTTGCTACTGCCATTCAGACTGTTACCCTTTTCGTCTCCATCATTTGGGTTCCGTATGGAATGAAACTTTTTGTCGGCAGTCGAGTGGATGTTAACACAACGGCACTTTTAATTAAGATACTAATTATGGTTGTTGTACCACTGATCCTTGCAATCATAACTCAGAAACTGATTACCAGAAAATATGACTGGAAAGGCATTGTTCAAATCAAGCCGCTTTGCCATCTGGTATCTTCCTTAATGGCACTTTACATGGTTTTTATTGCACCATGTGTGCAGGCACATACTATAGCCAGGCATCCGGCTATCATTGCATTGCCGGCAGTGGGTATGCTGATATATTACTCAATAGCCTATCCATTTTCGTATTACCTGTCTTTAAAAGTTTTTAGAATCCCTCACGAAAAATCCATTCCAGTAACCTATGGGTTTTCAACAAAAAATCTATCCATTGCAATGGGCCTGGCAATAGCAGCTTTTGGACCAATGACTTTTCTCGGTGTAGTACCATGTATGCTGTTTCAAATGCCTTTTGCTTCCATCTGGTTTAAAATTTTTACTCGTCTTCGTCCAAAAGAAAAAGAATTTATGAATGTAAGTTGAAATACTAAAGGGAGGAGAAAATAATGTTTCGAAAGATTCTTTATCCAACTGACTTTTCAGAGTCAGCAAAAATAGCATTGGATTATGTTAAAAAATTGAAAGAAGCAGGTGCAGAAGAAGTAGTTCTTTTGCATGTGTATGATAAAAGAGATATTAATGCTCATTGGCAAATTGAATCCTATTTTCATGAAACAGAGCCTGTGGAGAAAGCAAAACACGACGTGGTTAGAGTCCTGTTAGAAAAAAGCTATGATAAATTGAAAGAGTTAGAGAAAAGTTTAGCAGAGAACAACTTTAAAACAGAGTTAATAGTTATTGAGGGTATCCCTTATGAAAAGATTGCTCAAACAGCAGCAGAAATGAAAGTTCCATTAATTGTTATGGGATCACATGGTGAAAGAGGAGTTGTGGGGAAAATTATTGGTTTAACCACAGGAAGAGTGTTGCAGATCACAAGTGTCCCTGTATTAGTAGTAAAACCGAAGGAGTAAAGAAAGAGAAAAAAATCAATTTAAGGAGAAAAGAATGGAGAAGAACGTAGCGAAGAATGATGAATTTTTCATTGCTATTGCAAATTGTTCAGGCCGTTCGAACACAGGCCAGATGTCTGT
>CAYYPT010000152.1:0-6518 GCA_964473625.1 uncultured bacterium
TTATTAAAAACAAGTAATATCTTCTATATACTAAAAGTGCAAAAGTGCAGTTAAACAATAACAGATAATTTATTTTATACAGGAGAAACATTAATGGCTGGTTTTATACTCGAATTTGAAAGACCAATAGTCGAATTGGAAAAGAAAATTGCCGAGATGAAAACCTATGCTGCCGACGAGAATGTTGAACTCTCAGATGAAATTAAACGGCTTGAATCTCGTCTTAAAAAATTAATGGAAGAAACTTATTCTAAACTCACCAGATGGCAGCGAGTGCAATTGGCCAGACACCCCGATAGACCTTACACTCTCGATTATGTGGAGAGAATCTTTACTGATTTTGTAGAATTGCATGGGGATAGAGCTTTTGCAGACGATCCTGCTTTGGTTGGAGGGTTAGCAAAACTGGATGGGCGTCCTGTAATGGTGCTGGGACAGCAAAAAGGTAGAACTACAAAGGAAAAACTTTATCGGAATTTTGGAATGATGAATCCCGAAGGTTACAGAAAAGCGCTCCGCTTGATGAAAATGGCAGTCAAATTCAATCGCCCTGTAGTTGTTTTTATCGATACACCGGGTGCTTATCCTGGTCTTGGTGCAGAAGAAAGAGGACAGGGAGAGGCTATTGCCAGAAATCTTTTTGAGATGGCCCATATGCCAATACCAATACTTATCGTCATAATTGGTGAAGGTGCTTCTGGAGGTGCACTTGGAATCGGAGTAGGCGATAGAACACTTATGATGGAGAACGGCTGGTATTCTGTGATTTCACCTGAAGGGTGTGCAGCCATTCTCTGGCGGGATAGTGCGAAAGCCAGTGTTGCAGCCGAAGCTCTTAAACTTACAGCAGGTGATCTCATCAAACTGGGAGTTATTGATGAGATAATTCCAGAACCTATTGGTGGGGCCCACAGAGATGTAGATGGTGCTTCTAAGATTGTTAAAGAACGGATTGTTGTGCACTTGAACGAACTCAGTTCTTACAGCGGTGATGAATTGATCAAAAACCGATTGGAAAAATACGGTAGGATGGGATTTTTTAAGGAGTAGTTGTGTGAAGAAATTTGTCCACACTTATTTTGTCCGGGTAAGATATGCCGATACTGATCAGATGGGTGTGGTTTATCATGCTCGGTATCTGGAGTGGTTTGAAGCAGCCAGAACAGAAATGCTTCGCGAGATGGGCATGGTTTACAAACAACTCGAGCAATCTGGAATTTACATGCCAGTTGTTGAAGCCTATTGTCGTTATCGTAAGCCTGTGAAATATGATGAACTGGTTCGTGTGAGAACTGCTTTAGGAGATATATCGCGATCAAAAATACGTTTAGATTACGAAGTTCAAGGAGAAGGGGATGAGACTGTGAGGGTCGAAGGATACACAGTGCATTGTTTTATGGATGAATCGGGGAAACCGAGGAGAGCCTCTCAGGAATTATTGTCGTTTTTTCAAAATATAAGCTGTTTATCCATTTAATTTTAGGAGGAAGACTATGTTAAAACAAGAATTACTGGATATTTTAGCCTGTCCCAAATGTAAAGGGAATTTGGAATATGACAGAGAAAACAATAAATTGATATGTCATGCCTGCCGTCTGAAATACGACATAAAAGATGATATTCCAATTATGCTTATTGATGAAGCAGAAAAATTTTAAAAAGCAAGTATTTTAAAAAAAGACTTGCTTTTTTCATTTTGGTTACTAAATTGGGGATGTCAAAAATAGGCTTTTCTGTATATGGAAACAAGCCTACAGTATGTATTTATTGTGATATGAATAACAAAAAAATTGAATTCTGTATATTGTTTATAGTACAGAAATAAATTGGAACGGCAGATAGTTTATTTTGCCGTTTCAATATTTTGAATAAATAGACTACAGGTGTTAAAACAAGGAGTTATCGATGTCTGATTATGTAAAAGAACTGATTGAACAGGTTAAAGCCAAAAATCCGGCTGAGCCAGAGTTTCATCAGGCTGTAGAAGAAGTCTTGGAGTCCTTATCACTGGTTCTTGATAAGCATCCAGAATACCGCAAGGCCAAAATTCTTGAAAGAATTGTTGAACCTGAACGAGTTGTTATGTTCCGGGTTCCGTGGTTTGATGATGAGGGCAATGTTCAGGTAAACAGAGGATTTCGAGTTGAGATGAACAGCGCTATTGGACCATATAAAGGAGGCTTGCGTTTTCATCCATCTGTAAATCTTGGTATTCTTAAATTTTTAGCTTTTGAGCAGGTTTTTAAGAACAGTCTTACAACTCTTCCAATGGGTGGTGGAAAAGGTGGATCTGATTTTGATCCTAAGGGTAAAAGCGATAATGAAGTTATGCGTTTTTGTCAGAGCTTTATGAGTGAGCTTTTCCGTCATATAGGACCAAATACAGATGTACCAGCCGGAGATATTGGTGTTGGTGGAAGGGAGATTGGTTTTCTATTTGGGCAGTATAAGAGGTTACGGAATGAATTTACCGGTGTCCTGACTGGTAAGGGCCTTAACTGGGGTGGTTCTCTGATTCGGCCTGAAGCAACAGGCTTTGGTGTTGCATATTTTACTGCTGAGATGCTTGCTACAAAGGGTAAAACTTTTGAAGGTAAACGTGTAGCACTTTCAGGTTTCGGCAACGTTGCTTGGGGAACTGCAACAAAAGTTAATGAACTGGGCGGTAAAGTTGTCACTATTTCCGGTCCTGACGGCTATATTTATGATGAAAGTGGTATCTCTGGGGAGAAAGTTGACTATATGCTGGAATTAAGGGCTTCTTCTGATGATATCGTAAAACCTTTTGCAGATAAATTCCCAGAAGCAACATTTATTCCTAACAAGAGACCGTGGGAAGTAAAAGTGGATATTGCTATTCCATGTGCAACACAGAATGAGTTAGATGAACAGGATGCTCAGAATTTAATTAATAACGGTGTATTTTGCGTAACCGAAGGCGCTAATATGCCATGTACTTTAAAAGCTGCAGAGATTTTTCTGAAAAATCATATTCTTTATGCTTCAGGGAAAGCAGCAAATGCTGGTGGTGTGGCTGTTTCAGGTCTGGAGATGTCACAGAATTCTTTAAGATTGTCATGGACACGTGAAGAGGTTGATGAAAAATTAAGGAACATTATGAAGGCTATTCACAAACAGTGTGTTGATGCTGCAAAAACCTACGATGATCACGGCGAGTGGATTAATTATGTTAATGGTGCTAATATTGCTGGGTTTATCAGGGTCGCTAATGCAATGATGGATCAGGGACTGGTATAAAAAGGCTTTCGCACTGGACGAATAGAAATCGGTATGCAGTTTATGCATCCCGATTTTTGTTCTTTTTATCACAAAAATGGTTGCTTTCGTAATTTCTGTTTTGTATATTGGCGTACTATTTTTCTTTACCTTTTAAATGATAAAATAATAATTGGAGGTAAAAATGGGCGTAAAGCTTACTGAGCTAATTTTTAGGGATGCGCATCAATCTACATTAGCGACAAGGATGCGAACAGAAGATATGCTCCCGATATGTGAGACTATAGATAAAGTAGGTTTTTTCTCACTTGAAGTATGGGGAGGAGCAACGTTTGATGTTCCAATAAGATATTTAAATCAAGATCCATGGGAGAGATTAAAACTTCTAAAGGAAAAAATAAAAGATACGCCACTTCAAATGCTTGAAAGGGCAATGAATATTGTAGCATATCGGAATTTTCCCGATGACGTGGTAGAAAAGTTTATTTTTTATGCTAAAAAAGATGGCATTGATGTTTTCAGAATATTTGATGCGCTTAATGATATTCGCAATATGGAAGTTCCAATAAAAGCTGCAAAAAAGGTCGGCGGTCACGTTCAGGGAAGTCTTTCTTATACAATTAGTCCTATGCATACTGTAGAAAGATATGTGGAGGATTTTAAGAAGTTAGAACAACTGGGATGTGATTCTTTATGTATAAAAGATATGGCTGGTATGATAACTCCGACCCGTGCCTATGAGATTATATCTGGCTGCAAAAAAGCCGGGATAAAAATTCCCATTGACCTTCATTCTCATGCGACTTCTGGTATGACAGGTATGGCTTATATGGAGGCAGTGGAAGCAGGAGTAAATGTTCTCGATACTGCGATGTCTCCGATATCTGGCGGTACAGGGCATCTTGCAACAGAATCTGTTGTGGCAGCGTTAAAAGATACAAAATATGACACTGGATACGATATGAATCTTTTGATGGAATGTAGAAAGTATTTTCTGAAAATATGGGATAAGTATGCGCACCTTCATCGTGAAACAGCGATGAAAGTAGATCCCTCTGTAACCGTCCATCAAATACCCGGCGGAATGCTTTCGAATTTGCTTTTTCAGTTAGAACAGCAGGGTGCGTCAGATAAATATCAAGAAGTGTTGGAAGAGACTCCAAGAGTGCGGAAAGAATTGGGTTATCCGCCTCTTGTTACACCAACTTCTCAGGTGATAGGAGTTCAGGCCGTGATGAATGTTCTCTTTGGGAGATATAACAAGATACCACAACAGACGAAGGATTATGTTAAAGGAATGTACGGTAGACCTCCAGGAGAAATCTCTGAGGAAATATATGAAAAGGTGTTAGGAAAAAACTGGAAAGATGAAATAGTAACCTGCAGACCCGCGGATCTACTTGAGCCTGAATTTGAAAAGAGACGAGAAGAACTTAAGAAAATGGGGCTTCTTAAAAAGGAAGAGGATGCTCTTACATATGCTATTTATCCTGAAGTAGGACTCAAATTTTTAAAGGGAGAAATTAAACCTGAATTCACTTCTGACCAACTACCTTTGAAAAAGCAGATTGCAGTACCAAAGGAAGTTTCAAAGACTGGAGAAATTTCAAAAGAGCCAAGAACCTACACAGTAGAAGTTGATGGCCAATCTTATAAGGTAAAAATTCAGGACGGTAGTGAAAATATTGCTGTTAGTGAAACTAAGCCTGCGGTTACTTCAAAACCAGCGGGAGGTCCTACTGTTGATGTTAAGTCTCCAATGCTTGGAACTGTAAATAAGATTCTTGTTAATGTTGGAGACAAAGTGGAAAAAGGAGACAAAATTGCTGTTCTTGAGGCGATGAAAATGGAAAGTGATGTAGTGGCGCCGCAAGCTGGAACTATCAGCGACATATTGGTATCTCCTGGCCAACAGGTAGAAGCTAATGCTGTAATAGCAAAAATAGGATAAAGACTATGTGGATAGAAGCATTTAAAATCGCCGGTACAGGGGTTCTTGTCGTTTTTGTTACATTATTTTTTCTTGCATTTGTTGCGTGGCTTATTGGCAAATTATCATTTGCAATTTCACGAACAATGGAAGTAGAGAGTGTTACATCTACCGGGATAGACCAGAAACGAAAAATTGCGGCAATAAGTGCTGCAATCAGACAATATGAAAAAGGAGAGTAAATGTTAGAGCTTCAATTTGGATTTCTGGCTTTAACCTGGGGCCAGGTAGCAATGATTTTTGTGGGAGCTGTGTTACTTTACCTGGGAATTGCTAAAAAGATGGAACCCTTGCTTCTGGCTCCAATAGGATTTGGTGCAATACTTGCCAATTTACCACTTACAGGAATCGTAGAGTCTGATGGACTCTTAGCTTTAGTATATACTTACCTGATTAAGACGGAAATAGTGCCTCTACTTATTTTCATGGGAATCGGGGCAATGACAGATTTTGGTCCATTGCTTGCCGATCCTAAAACGTTTATATTAGGTGCAGCCGCTCAGATAGGTATATACTGTGCTATGTTGGTTGCTGTTGCTTTAAAATTTCCTCTGTCAGAAGCCTGTACAATTGGTATTATAGGTGGTGCAGATGGTCCAACGACTATTTATACTGCTACAAAACTTGCCCCGTCTATATTGGGCTCTGTTTCTGTGGCAGCTTATTCTTACATGGCACTTGTTCCTATAATACAGCCGCCAATAATAAGAGCACTTACCACCAAACGAGAACGAATGATAAGAATGAAATCTCCCAGAGAATTACCTCATATAGCAATGATTCTTTTCCCGATTATTGTTACAGTAGTCACCGGGCTTTTGATTCCATCGGCACTGCCGCTTATTGGCATGCTTATGTTTGGCAATTTACTTAAGGAAGCCAAGGTAACCGAGAGACTGGCAAAGTCAGCAGCCAACGAAATAATAAACATTGCTACTGTTTTTTTGGGGCTTGGTATAGGCTATATGATGACAGCAGATAAGTTTATTCACTTCAAAACTCTTGAAATTCTTATCCTGGGAGTTATTGCATTTGCAACTGCAACTGCTGGCGGAACGCTGTTTGGTAAGCTTATGTGTTGGCTTTCCAAGGGCAAGATAAATCCAATGATTGGTGCTGCTGGTGTTTCTGCAGTTCCAATGGCAGCAAGAGTTGTTCAAAGAATGGCTACTGAAGAGGATCCGGAAAATCATCTATTGATGAATGCTATGGGTCCCAATGTCGCAGGTGTCATTGGTTCCGCAATAGCAGCAGGAGTGTTCATAGCGATCTTGGGAGGTTAACTGGGTGT
>CAYYPT010000153.1:0-6477 GCA_964473625.1 uncultured bacterium
AATATGATGTTTTTTATTTACAATAACTTACAAATATTTAGCGATGAAGTCAGGTTTATGCGGGCTTCAGTGTGATTGTTATACTTGCACCAATTTTTTGACCAATTTTCTAACTTCAGAGTAATTTGTAAAGTAAAATTTAGCCCGTGATATACCTACACCTACCTTTATTGAATAGGCAGAATCCGGAAGTACTTCAAATAGATCTTCGTCTGTCCAGTCATCGCCAATTGCTAAGATGAAATCCCAATTCTTTTTTGAAATCCAGCGAAGCGCAGCCAGTCCTTTATTAATACTGCCGTTTTTAATTTCAATAACTTTGCTTCCTTCCAAGACCATAAGATTGAGATTGGCAGTAAGATCAAATAGGTCATCCTTTAGTTCTCTGGCTCTTACAGTACTTAGTTCATGGTTTGATTTTCTATAATGCCATGCAAGAGAAAATGATTTTTCTTCAATAAATGATCCTGGTGTTCTGTCTACGTACAATTCAAGTATTGGACGAATTTGTTCTTTCCATTCATTCTCCAGTGGTTCAACTATTTCCCATGTTCCTTTTTTCTCTTTTATCCATACCCCATGTTCTGCCGATAATCCTACATTTAACTGGCCAAACCAATCCTCTAAGGTCTTTTTATCACGGCCGCTTATAAGAACTACTTCGTTCTTTGGATTTTCGGATAAAGTTTGAATTAATTCATATATTTCATCATTCGGCTTTGCTTTTTCGGGTTTTTCAGCAAAAGGAACAAGTGTGCCGTCATAATCCAGGATGAGCAGTCGGTTTTTGGCGCTCGTATATTTTTCCAGTAGAGTTTCCTGACTTTTGTCGGTTAGTATTTTTGAGCTAATTTTATTTTGTTCATTTTTTATCTTGGATAAACTACTAAGAAAATCTTTTGCCCAGGTTACAACATTGTAGCGTTTTAATCTTTTTTTCATTATATCCATACGTTCTATCTGTTCGTCCGCCGGCATGGTCAGTGCTTCCTTCATGGAGTCAGCTACTTCTTCTCTATTATTTGGATTGACAATGATTGCTTCTGATAATTCAGTCATAGCCCCTGCCATTTCACTGAGTACTAATACACCGCGGCCGTCTTTTTTTGTTGCTATGTATTCTTTAGCAATGAGGTTCATGCCATCTCTTAGAGGTGTTACAAGTGCTACATCTGCTATGTTGTAGAGAGACACGATATTCTCAAAAGGCAAAAAACGGTAGAGATACCATACAGGCATCCAATTTATTGTTCCATGCTTTCCATTTATTCGACCCACCAGTTCATCAACTTCTTTCTTGAGTTTCCTGTAAGTTTCTACGTTAATGCGTGATGGTACAGCTACCATTATAAGTGTTACACGTCTTTTATATTCTGGATACTTTTCCAGAAATAAATCAAATGCCTCTAACCTTTGGGGAATTCCTTTTGTATAATCGAGTCGATCAACAGATAAAATGATTTTATGCCCCTCTTCTGTTTCACAACGATTTTTGATTTCTCCCAACCATTTTGTGTTTATCTTTGCATTTGCAAAACGATCGTAGTCTATTCCCATTGGAAAAGCATCTACTTTAACAATGCGGTGATTTATTGTTATATGTCCTAAAACGTGTTCGTAGCCTAATAATCGGCGTACACTACTGTTGAAATGCCGAACGTAATCGTAAGTGTGAAATCCAACAAGATCAGCTCCTAATATTCCTTTGAGGATTTCTTTACGCCACGGTAATAACCGAAAGATTTCGTAAGAAGGAAAAGGAATGTGAAGAAAAAAACCAATTTGAGTGTTGGGTAATTTTTCTCGCAAGAGAGCAGGGAGTAAGAATAAGTGATAATCGTGAATCCAGATGATATCATCAGGTTTGGCTATTTTAAGTACAGTCTGGCAGAAGAGTTTATTAACCTGTTTGTAAAAATTCCAATGGGTATGGTCATAGACAACATAATCTGAGAAATAATGAAAAAGCGGCCATATTGTTTTGTTGCAAAAACCCGAATAAAACATTTTGACATCTTTTTTTGACAGGAAAGTAGTATAACTATCATACTGGGTCAGCAATTTCTTTTCTATTTCTTCTTTTGTTTTGCTATCCAGATTGTTTGAAGAGAGCCCACACCAGCCAATCCAGACACAGTCGCGATCTTTATAGAAAGAAGTCAAACCAGTAGCCAGACCACCGACACTCTGTCTGAAATTCAAGGTCTCCTTTCGTTTTTCGACTGTTACGGATAATCTGTTAGAAACGAGGAGTAATCTCGGCATGTTTTTCCCCTTGTGTTTTTTAGTTTATTAAGGAGTGTGTTTATCTCAAAGCAAAGATTTAATGAGAAACTTTTTCTAAAAGGATAATTCCATTACGACGGTGAAGAAATTTATCGTAAACGCTTTTGTAGATTGAATACTTTTTCAGGGGGATTGTCTGAGATTTGAGCATAATTGTTCTTTTTTTTATGACATGGAGTGGGTCTTTAGGATCTACACTGAAGCTCTGGCTCCACTTTCCAAATTCATTCTCTATCATAATTTTTTCTGGTATATAAACAATTTTGTATCCCTTTGGTAAGTGGAAATCAAATGTAGAAGTATAGGAGCAATTTCTTCTTATGAAAAATGGGTATTTGCGTTTCTCAAGAGAAGGTACAAAAGGAGCACTGGTAAGAAAGTCAAACGCAAGTCTGGGGAGATGATAAATCATCATGTTTCCTTCTATAATTCCCTGATCAGGGGAAGAATATGTCCATGATATACTTGCCGGTTCTGTAAGATTTTTGAGGTCAGAAAGAGTTTTCTTTTTAATAACTGTTCCTTCGCCAAGTGCAGTGGCAGATTGGTCGAAAGACTGCGATATTTCTTTTGGAGTAGCATCTTTGAGATCTTGGCGCATTTCGTAATCAAAAATACCGGTGGTTGTGTATGTTTCAGAACCGATGACTGTACCGTTGATTGTGAGCGTAAATTCTCCATTACCTTGAATTTGATTTTTTTCATAACTAAAAGGAGGGATTAATTTAAGGGTAGCATCAGAAGTTTCTCTCAACACCAGAGCGTGGGTGTTATCTCCACCTGTAAAATAACCGTAAGCACAGTTATCTGCAAAAGGATTAAGCCATAGTTCTTTTCCTTCGGCTTGAGCCAGAACGTAAATAGCGTCAAATTGTTTAGGTGAAGGGATATCAGTATCAATATCTTTCCCACTCTTTTTAACAAAAGCAGGCCATGCTTTAATTCCAGAGGCTCTCAACAATGCGGTTAGTAATACGGCTTTATCACGCCAATCGCCGTACATATTCTTAAGCACGCTATCAGCCGGATTAGGTGCATAGCCGGTAATTCCAAGTGGAAGGGGTATGTTGCGAACTTTTGTTGCAACCCACAGAAAAATGGCACGGGTTTTTTCTTTATCGCTTTTAAGTCCAGAGGTTAACTCGTTGGCTTTAGCTTTAATTGTATCTGTTACTTTAATCTTTTGATTGAATTGCTCCCAGAGCCATTTTCTTAGCTCTTCCCAGCTTGGACAGGAAGAGTAGTAAAGCCTTGGAGCGATTTCGGGTGGCATATTATTTTCTGGAATTATTTGTGGGGCTTTTTCGATTCGCCATAGGTAGACTTTTTTGTCCCCTCTTTCTGTAATAATAGGTTCTAAAGTTTCCTGAGTAGTTTTGTAGGCAAATTTTATTCCTTTGGGAACAATGATTACATATTCTTTAATAAGCAAAGGTTCAGTAGTTTGGAATGAAGTAATACCCCAGAAGTATTTTCCGCTTTCTTTATTTTCCGGTTTGTGGAAGATCCTGTCTTTGAGTTCAATAGTAATATTAGGAGCAATGGCAGGATAAGATATAACTTTTTGTCGGAAATCAGCATACATAGATGCGTTTGCCAGTTCTGGAGGTGTGATGTCATTTATTGCCTGAGTTTCGACAGGTATGGATTTGCCAATGCGTTTTCGCGATTGAGCTATTAAGATAACCATACTGTCTGTTCTGGCATTGTAATTTCTTTTTAGATCACCGAATTCTGTTTTTCCTCTATCTCTCAAAATCTTTACGAGGAAATGTTCGTCAACAGTACTGCTGCCATCCTTATGGATGTTGACAACAACCTGTTTTAGGAGAATAAGTGCTCCGGCTTCTGGATAGTCGCTGAATTTAGGAGCATGACGAATAAGTTGTTTAATATCTTCGTCTGTATAGGAAGTCTGGGTGAAAATAATGGAAGGTAAAAGTATACCCAGAATTGCTAAAGAAAGAACTATTTTGTTTAATATCTTCATTTTTTATTCCCTTTCAACTCTTAAAATTATCACCCAATTTTTTCGAGGATAATTTCACCCCGTTCGGATCGCTGTGATGCTTTTAGAACCTTTTTTAGTTTTAGATATTCTTCAGGTGAATAAATCTTTTTTTTCAAAGCCAGACGGCTTTTGTACTGCACTGCTGGTTTTCCTTGAGGTTCTGAGACTCCCATTTTCTCGTAGTTCATACGATATTCAACGGGTTTATATTTAACACTAACTGGGTTAGGAACCGCTTTAACTCTGTATCCTTTTGGCAGGATCATGGTTTCTTCATTAAGAGTTGCCAGTGTGGTCTGGAGGTTAAATGGATACTGGCGTTTTGGAAGACTGGCTGATTTGAGGAAGTAACTCCCAAGAGGATCAAACACACCTGTAGAAAGTGGAGATTTAACAAGGAGATATTTCCCTGCCTTTAGGGCAAAATCTTTGGATTCAAAAGAAATGTCCAATGTTAGAGGGGTATAAAGATCTTCAGGATCCCCTGTTTTTACTTCGGTAATTTTGGCTCCAGAATAGACTGAAGATACCATATTTTGAAAAATGTTTTTTAATTGTGCAGGAGGCATTGCTTTGACTATTTGTCTTAAAGCAAGGTCATAAATACCGTTTGCAACAAGGTGAACATGACTGGTGACCGATCCATCTTCTTTTAATTCTGTAGTTGCTTTGAGATGGCCCATGTTGTCTTCGGGCGGACTGTAAGGTGTTCTTGATAAACTGTCTCCTCTAGCAGTAAGGACAAGGGTTTCCTGGGTCGCTTCAACAGACATTAAAAGATTCATACCATTTTCTACGGTTGGATCAATATATGTATAACCGCCATTCTTTCTGGGAACAGCTACAATAGCATGACTCCATACAAGGTTGGGAATCTCTGGGTATTGTTTGTAACCAGCTGATGTATAAACTACATAAGCAGGTATCCCTACTTCTCTAAGCATGGCAACCAAAAGAACAGCTACATCACGGCAGACACCATATTTTGTTTCGTACGTTTTAGTAGCTGGTTTTGGATCAAAACCTGTTTTTTTGCCAAGACCAATACCCATGTACCGAACTTTCTGAGCAACAAAATGATAGAGAGCTTTAAGGGAATCATCTCTGGTTTTACAGTTTTTTACCAATTGATGAGTTTCATTTCTCAGTGCATCGTTCATGTCGATGTACTTTTCGTTGAGACGGTATCCCCAGCGGGAGATATCACGCCAGGAAGGAATGGTTGAAGCCCAGATTCCAGGAGCAATATTTTGAAATGGGGCCATGGAAGGTTCTTTAATAATTTTTGGCTGGTTATCTACCCACCATTTGTAAGTTGTTTTACCATCCTTTTCGACTTTTGAAAATTGGATTTTCCCTTCAGGATCGTTGTGGCTTTTATACCGTAGGGGCATCGAAGAAGGACCTGTTACAGTTATTTCGTCGTGAAGTACAGGATCAAATTCCTGGAAGAAATACATGGTGTCAAAAGTACTGTCCATGACAGCATGGTAACAGGTATCTACTACAAAGTACTCGATAGCATCTCCTACTTCTAAATTGGGAAAATTAATTACTTTTTGTCTTTGATCCGGTTCGTAGATGTTCATAGCTGCCAGGACGGATGGGGTAATATCAGTAATGTTTTCTTTTGGAACATTAAGAATGGTTCCGTCTGATTTAATAACCCGAGCTTTTTTAACATAGATTTTGTCGTATTTTCTGTAATAGCTGAATTTTCTTTCGCTGTAATCCTTTTTGCCCTGCTGGGTTAGAATCTTCCGCAGTCCATAGACTGTGTTAACATAGGTGCCGTCTAGATTATAGTTATAGGTAGTTTTCATCTCGATAAGTATGGTGTTGGCATCGGGATGAGTTTTCAAGTCGCCTGCTTTAGAAATTTTTTTGATAAGCTCTGGTGATGCTTTTTTCTGAGCAATAGGAATGTTCTCACTATAGGCGATATGAGTAAACGTAGTAAAGAAAAACAGCGCGAACGTCAAGCATAGCTCAGTCCGAAGATGTTTCTTAAGTCCCATGAGGCATCTCTCCTTTTTTTAATGAAACTATAAGTTTTAAATTAACTTATTTAAAGATAGAAATCTTATTTTAGAAAATCAAGGAAATTCCTGGGAAAAGGGAGAATTGCGCATTGACTCAAAAATAAAGTAACTTTAGAGGGATTGAACTTTTTAAAAAAT
>CAYYPT010000154.1:0-2332 GCA_964473625.1 uncultured bacterium
AATTGCTTCAAACAAAACAAAAGAAGGGAGAGCTAAAAACAGAAGAATTGAATTTATAAGGATTGAGGATTGAAATAAAAGTAGTTCAGGCAGTCTCCACTTCGAAAGTGGAGACTGCCTTTTTTATATCTACAAATTCTTTTTGATGACCTTTGCAAGTCGTTTTACGCCTTCAACAATCTCCTCTTCGGATGGATAAGAAAAATTTATTCTAAAGGCATTTTTACCTCCACCATCTGTATAGAAACCAGTTCCAACAACATAAGCCACCTTTTCCTCTATAGCTTGATAGAAAATCCGATCAGCATCCATGGTAGATGGCAGAGTTACCCATAGAAAAAGACCTCCTTCAGGTTTTGTCCAGTGGATATCAGGATGTTCGGGCATGAATTCGTCCAGGGCCTTGAGCATAACTTCTCTTTTCCTTTTATAAAGAGTAACATTGTCACGAATATGCGCTTCTAAAAGTCCCCTGTGACAATATTCATAGGTAAGGGCCTGATTAAAGGGTGAAGTACACAGATCCATAGCCTGCTTTGCAATAACAAATTTATCAATTATCTCTTTGCTTGCAAAAATCCATCCTAATCTGAGTCCTGGGAAAAGAATTTTAGAAAAAGTATGTAGAGAAATCACATATCCGTTTCCTTCATCCAATTCGTAGAGAGAAGGAATAGACTCGCCCACATAACGGAGCTGCCTGTAAGGAGTATCTTCAACCACAAGTACCTGGAATTCTTTTGCTATTTCAAGAAGAGTTTTTCGACGTTCCAGCGTCATACTTACCCCAGCGGGATTCTGAAAATCAGGAATAACATAAATAAACTTCGGAAGTGCACCCTCATGCTGCATTTTTTTCAGCGTTTCACCAAGAATATCTATCCGCATACCTTCTTCATCAAGTTCTACGCCAACAAAACGGGCAGAATAACTATTAAATGCGCCCAGAGCACCTACATAAGAAGGCCGCCCAATTATAATAGAATCATCAGGGTTAAGAAATACTTTTCCTACTATATCAAGACCCTGCTGAGAAGCACTGGTAATAAGAATATTATCTTTCTCAATTTTTTTGATCCCGTCCATCATAGCTAACTTGATGAGTTCGTCCTTCAATCTTGGATCACCTTCTGTGGGACCATACTGTAATGCCGACTTTCCATCTCTGAGGATAACTTCTTTAGCCAGTTCTGCTATCTCTTCTACTGGGAAAGTTTCTGGAGAAGGCAGCCCCCCTGCAAAAGAAATAATCTCGGGTTTCTGAGTTAACTTAAGGAGTTCACGGATAACTGATTTTCTCATTCTACTAATGTTAGCAGAATACAAACTTTCTAATTTCTCATACATGGGTATACCTCCAAGTTAAGATCAAAAAGGTATAAAGCTCAAGAGCAGGATTTTTGCAGACCTAACAAGCCACATAAATTCAATGCCATTTCTAGGCCATCCAAAAGTACAAAATGAGGATTCAAAATGCAAGCTTAAAAAACTTCTTGACAAAACAAATTTATTTTTTTATCTTAAAACCATAATACAAATATAGTTTTACAGTTTTATAGTATTGGAGCAGATATGAAAACAGAAAAAAGAGATACCATCATAACAGCAGCCCGGGATCTCTTTGGCAAATTTGGTTTAAAAAAAACTACAATGGATGAGATTGCAAAATTTGCTAGAGTGGGTAAAGGCACTGTCTATAAATTTTTCAAGAGTAAAGAAGAAGTTTTCTCCAATGTTATCGATAGAGAAATTGAACTTCTCAAGTTAAAACTCTTAGAAGCTATTAGTAAAGAGACTCAACCAGAAAAGATGCTTAGGACATTCATACTTACAAAAATCAATCAAATGAAAGAATTTGTCAATCTCTACCACATTACCAAGAGAGATGCTTCTGAACATTGGCCTGAAATTGTAGACGGTGAAGAAAAAATAACTGCGCAAGACCGAAATATAATTAAAAAGATACTGGACGAAGGAGTGAAAAGAGGAGTGTTTTTAATCAAAGATACTGCTCTAACAGCTATGGCCATCGCAATTGCAGTCAAGGGATTTGAGATTCCATGGGTACTTGGCGGTAAAACATACGATGCAGAGAGAAACGTGGATATGCTTCTGGAAATTTTATTTAACGGGATAAAAGCAAGATAATATTTGTTCGGCTCGGGGATTTCGGTTTAGCGAAATCCATTCTTTTTACTTTGTAATGACTATAAAACAGATTTGGTTTTGTCGTTTTTTATCTTTAAAGAGAGGAATTCTAAAGTCCCCTTCCTCAGCGATGTTTTTCTCAGGGCAGGGGTGTTTAGTAAGAATCGAATCGACACGAGGAAGC
>CAYYPT010000154.1:2342-6387 GCA_964473625.1 uncultured bacterium
CGGATGGGACTCTCGGTCTTGCGCTTCACATGAGCGGGTTGACTCTTGCCGGAGATGTGCACCAGAAGCTAAAGAGAGGATCTGAGATTTGGTACCATCTTGGTCTGGAGATGCTACCTTTGAGTTGGGGAAGGAACAACGGGCATGGAGCTGAAGTCCCCTTCCTCAGTAATGTTTTTCTCAGGGCAGGGGTGTTTAGTAAGAATCGAATCGACACGAGGAAGCCCAGCTACACGCTTGGTATTGGCTATTTTAGAGATCCGCTCATCGTGGATTTGGCCTTTCTGGAAGAAGCGAAGGAAAAAGATAATAATAGTAGCAGTAAAACCAGAATGTATCAGCTTTCCATGTCGATAGCATTCTAAAAAATAGAGGTAAAAACATGCTCGAAATCGATTGTCAGAAAGTGAGTCATAAGATCGAAAAATACATTCGAGAAAAGGTGAAAGAATTAAGACGAGACGGAGCGATTATTGGAATCAGCGGGGGACTGGACTCGGCAGTAGTGACTGGTTTGGCCGTCAGGAGCCTGGGTAAAGAAAGGGTTTTTGGCCTCATCCTGCCCGAGCGCGACAGCAGCCCTCTAACAATAGAGCATGCGAAGCTGGTAGCAAAAAAGTTCGATGTATCTTTCAAGGTGATTAAGATCACTTACCTACTGAGGAAAATGGGTGTCTATCGACTCTATCCCCCCACTTTCTTTACTCCGCGAACAGTACAGGATCGGTATGTTCTGCGCAAACACGAGGAACTAAAACAACGTCTCGGTGGAAATCCTCTTATCAGTACATTACTCGGCACAAAAGACAAAGAGATGAGAAAAGGTGTGGCCTATTTCCGTTCCAAGCACAGGATGCGCATGACAATCCTGTACTTTTATGCCGAACGTATGAACTTCCTCGTCGTTGGAACTTCAAATAAGTCGGAATGGCTCACAGGCTTCTTTGTTCCCTACGGGGACGGCGCCGCTGACATTATGCCCCTACTCTCCCTTTTCAAAACACAAGTACGGGCTTTAGGCGAATATCTTGGCGTTCCCGATAGAATTATGGAGAAACCGCCGAGTCCTGACCTTATGCCCGGCCTGACAGATGAAGAAGCCATGGGGATTGATTATGAAGATCTCGACTTGATCCTGGATGGACTCGAGAGAGAAATGCCTCCTGAAAAAATAGTAAAGAAAACTGGCCTTCCTCTAAAGGACATTCAGTATATAGAGAACCTGAGAATACGTTCTGAACATCTAAGGAAGATACCTGATGCACTTTCTATAGATTGGAGCTCAACATGAACTGGATTCTGTTTTCTATAGGTATGATTATGCTTTTTATGGGAGGTTACGTCACCATATGGGCGAAAGACTCAAAGAAGATGTTTGAAGAACTCTCCAAACTTTCGGAAAAGGATATGAGAAGCTTTGGATTACTGGTATCTGGAATTGGCCTGACGATAGTAATCCTTGCGTGGTTTATCATTAAACTAGGAGTAACTCTTTAGTGAAAGTGCGTTCCGGTCTTATCCGAAAAGGATTCTTAGTGTATATTATCTTAAGTCTGTGCACAATTGGAGTCATATTTGCTATAACAGTAAGCAAAAAAAACTGGAAAGATTTCTTCAATTTTAAAGTTCAGTATGTTATTCCTGTTACAACGGCAACAACAATACGCTGGATAGTTGAAGGTCTTGGTCTGAAGATATTGATTGACAGTAGTTCAAAACTCCAAATCAGTTTGTGGAAAACCACAAAAATGCGTCTGGAATGTTTGTTTGCATCAATTGCAGTTCCAATCGTAGGGGGTAATTCAATGTTCCAGATATATCTTTTGAACAGGGAAAAACTTTCTATTGGAGAGAGTATAGCTGTAGCATCAATTCGGGACGTACTTCCCCTGCTGATTCTCTTTCTCTCTATTCCTGTTCTTTTACTATTGGGTTTCCACGGAAAAAGCCACTTTTTTGTGACCTTTGTTCGCGTAGCAACCCTGCCTGTCCTTTTTATACTTCTATTTTTTATCGTAAGTTTGTTTTACCCGCACAAAATCAAAAAACTCATCTCAGGCATTCTAAATTTTTTTGAGAAGCACCATTGGATAAAAATCGAAAAAATTGACCAAATCAGAACATCGCTTCATCGTGAGATGGACATACTGTCGGCTTCTCTGAAACTATATCTCAAAGAGAGAAAGAGGGCACTTTTCTTCGCATCCCTCTGTTTTTTCGTGACTTTTCTCGTGGAGTTTTCAGTAGCTTATTTCATTATGAAGGGAATAAATTTTAATCCTAATTTGAAGCAGTCTTACGCCATTCAGTTCTTTTTAAAACCGATCCTCTACCTTGCACCCTCTCCTGGTGGGAGTGGGTTCAATGAATTCGGTTACATGGGTTTCTTTTCTATATTTTTACCGAAATACTTAGTTGGAGGTGCGGTTTTGATGTGGCGCTCTTTTAATGCATATCTACCTACGATCATTGGAGGAATCTTGTTAACAAAGGATTTAAAATTAAAAATACCCATCAACAAAATCAACTAATTAAACAGTTGTGTTGTGTTATAATTATAAATAACTAAAATTAAAAGGAGGTAATACTATGAATCCAGTAATCAAATCCGTTATCAGTCCGCCTTCTTTTGCGCTGGCAGACATTACTCTTTCAAATCGGGTCGTACGGAATCTTGCTTTAAAAGAAGCAGAGAAAAAGTTATATAACACTTTGGTGAATAAAAACATCAGTGGTCGCCCGCGGCGGATTCAGGAGGATAAGTACTATGTTCTCAGAAACATGTTCCACTCCATTAATAAGGCACTTTCCGACAACCGAATTTCACCTGAGGTAAGACGGAGCCTACTAAAAATTTTGATTGGCAAAATTATCATGGGAGAGAATGCCAATCGGAGGGCATTTGAGAAAGCCCACGGTCAAAGCCCACCCACTTTTCTTACAATAAGTCCTACAAAACGCTGCAACCTCCACTGTATAGGCTGCTATGCTTCTAGCTCCGCTGCTAACGCAGAGCAGTTGGAGTACGATCTAGTCAACAGAATAATGGAAGAAAAAACCAAACTCTGGGGTTCCCATTTTACTGTTATCTCTGGTGGAGAACCTCTCATGTGGAAAAGCCAGGGAAAAGACATAATTGATCTGGCAAAAGAACATAAGGACAACTACTTTCTCATGTACACTAATGGAACACTCATTGACGAAAAGATGGCTACACGTCTTGCGAAGGTGGGTAATATTACACCAGCTGTTTCAGTGGAAGGTTTTGAAAAAGAAACAGACGCCAGAAGAGGAAAAGGAGTCCACAAAAAAATCCTTAGAGCTTTTAAATGTATGCGAGAAGCCGGTGTTCCGTTTGGGATTTCCATCACAGCTACCCGCCAGAATGCTGAACTTGTACTTAGCGAGGAATTTATGGATTATTACTTCGAAGAGCAGGGAGCTGTCTACGGCTGGATATTTCAATACATGCCCATCGGCAGAGAGTACACGCTGGATTTGATGGTAACACCTGAGCAGCGAAAATGGATGTTTGAGCAGGAACAACACCTTGTGCGAGATAAAAAGTTGTTCATCGCGGATTTCTGGAACAGTGGCGCAGTTTCAAACGGGTGTATCTCTGCAGGCCGGCCTGGTGGATACTTCTACATAGACTGGAACGGAACAGCAACTCCGTGTGTTTTCTTTCCATACTCTGTGCATAATATTAAAGAAGTATACAAAAATGGAGGTGATTTAAACACAGTACTGTTTTCTCCATTCTTCCGGTCAATCCGGCAGTGGCAAAGGGATTACAGTTACATGAAGCCTGCTGCTGAAGTGGGGAATCAAATTGTTCCATGTGCCATTAGGGACCATCACGAAATAGCCAGGGAAGCTATAGAAAAATACAAAGCTAAACCAGAAGACGAACAGGCAGAAGCTGCATTAAAAGACAAAGGCTATTACAAAGGATTACTTGAGTATGATAAAAAAGTAAAAGAACTTACTGATCCCATCTGGGAATCTGAGTATGTCGGACCGGAGAAAATAAGAGAAGCTATAT
>CAYYPT010000155.1:0-2199 GCA_964473625.1 uncultured bacterium
AATCAGGCATAGTTTTTAACTTCTATCTGAAATTTCTTGAAATCAAAACGGTAATATCTGATAAGAAGACCAACTATTAATAAAACTGGAAGAACAGATAGCCATATTTTGTCTCTTCTGTTTTTAGCTACATGAAGTGATATTGCTTCGATATATCCTTTCTTGTGGAAAATTCCTTTCAGGCCAATATATTTTCCTGTCACAAGTCCTGTGGTATCCGAGTAGATTCTGATAGATGGTCCGTGATGTTGTAAAAGTTGAAAACCATCTGAATAAATATTTCCGATCGTTGGTTCTCTAAAATGTGTAACTATTTGGCCATCATGTTCTTCAGGATTTTCTAAACACTGGTTAAGTTCAATCCATGGATGAAAATGAGCACCATAGAAAGAAAGTAAAGTTATTAATACAAACAAAATAATTGCAATAGTAATTGATTGTTTAGTCATGGTCGGTATCTCGCTAATTTTTTGATAAAGAAATATAAGTATTACAGGGGGAAATTGCAACAAGATTAAACTCCGACTGCTTGACATTAATCTACCTTTTTGGTATATTTAACACAGTATTTTTTAAGGAGATTTAGCTTAATGAATGCGACATGGCCTTCTTGGGTTGAAATCAGGTTAGATAATATTGTTCATAATGTTGAGGAAATCAAAAAATTTATTGGTCCTGATGTTCGTCTTATAGCTGTTGTTAAGGCTAATGGATACGGCCATGGTGGAGTGGCTGCTTCATGGGCAGCTTTGAAGGGGGGAGCGGATATGCTGGGAGTCGGTTCTCCACAGGAAGGTGCAGAATTACGGAAGGCAGGCGTAACAGAGGATATCCTCGTTTTGGGGGGTGCCTTTCCTGATCAGCTTGATCTTGTAGTGTCCTACGATCTTATACAGGGTGTATACGAAAAAGATATTTTATTTGAACTGGATAAATTAGCTCAAAAAGCAGGCAAACCGATTCGTATTCATTTAAAAGTTGATACGGGTATGGGAAGACTTGGTTTTCGACCTGAAGAAATGGTTGATATATGGAAATTGATTTTAAATCTAAAGGGAATAAAGGTAGAAGGTGTTTTCTCGCACTTTGCAACTTCTGCACCTCTGGACAGAGAATATTCTAATTTTCAGATACGCCGTTTTCAAAAATTGAGAAATCAATTCCATAATATGGAGATACATATCCCGTTGTGGCATATTTCCAACAGTGGGGGTATTGTAAATTTACCTGAAGCATGTTTTAACATGGTAAGATCCGGACTGTTGGTCTATGGTTTGTATCCTTCTGATAAAAAAACTTCCTCTTTGAATATTATACCAGCTTTAACATGGAAATCCCGAATCGTTTCCTTAAAGAGGCTTCACAAAGGAGAAAGTGTGAGTTATGGGAGAAGCTGGATAGCTAAAAAGGACGAACTCATCGGTGTAATTCCTTTGGGCTATCATGATGGTTACGATCGGAAATTGACAAATAGGGGGGAGGTTCTGGTAAGAAACAAACGGGTAAAAATTATAGGCGATATTTGCATGGATAATATGATGGTTCTTTTGACTGACATTCCAGATGTGAGGGTAGGAGATGAGGTTGTTCTTATTGGCCGGATGGGACAAGAGTCGATTTCTCCTCACGATGTTGCAAATTGGTCGCAGACCATTTCATACGAGGTTCTATGCAGAATCGGTCGGCGTGTTCCAAGGATCTATTCATGGAAAGACCGACACATTGGTCGTTCATCTTTTCTGGATCCATCTTTTAAAATTAATGGATTATTGGAAAAAATAGTTTGAGGGGAATTATATGTACGAAGAGCTGAAAAATAAAGTGGAATTACAACAAGAACGACTCCAGAAACTCTGGAGGCATCTTTGACATCGAGCAGAAGAAATTAAAAATCCAGGATTTGGAAGAGCAAACCTCTGCCCCCAATTTCTGGGATAATAATGAAAAAGCTCAGATTGTTCTTAAAGAATTAACAGAATTAAAGGAATGGACAGAAGCTTTTGATAAAGTTGAGTCGCAGAGTCGTGAGCTTTCTCTCCTTCTTGATCTTGCTAACGAAGAGAAAGATGAGGCTACCTTTAATGAAGTTTCGAATGGGCTGGAGAAATTAGAAAACGCCATAAACGATCTGGAACTTCGTAGAATGCTGGGTGGAGAGGATGATACCAAAAATGCCATTCTTACTATTCATCCTGGTGC
>CAYYPT010000155.1:2299-6379 GCA_964473625.1 uncultured bacterium
GTTATAATAAATCCTTCTGATTTGAGAATAGATACCTATCGTGCATCGGGTGCAGGCGGACAACATGTTAACAAAACCAGCTCGGCAGTTCGCATAACTCATATTCCAACTGGCATTATTGTCCAATGTCAGAATGAACGCTCACAGTACCAAAACAAAGCAAATGCCATGAAGATTTTAGCAGCACGGCTTTATCAGTTAAAAAGAGAGGAAGAACACCAGAAAAAAGAAGCCATAGAAAAACAGAAGAAAGATATTGCCTGGGGGAATCAGATACGATCGTATGTTTTTCATCCATACAACATGGTGAAAGACCACCGCACCAACATAGAAACATCGGACATTCAGAGTGTGATGGATGGAGACCTGGATAATTTTATTAAAGGATATCTTTTAGAGTTCAGTAGCTGAGGTTAAAGGTGGAACAGACCAACAGGAAAGAAATTGAAAAATGGATAAAAATTTGGGAAAAAGCAGGATCTGCTTTAGATAAAGTCAAGTTAAAAGAATTAAGAGCTGTGGATTGATTGAACAACAACGGATATTTATGAAACTGATGTTGAAGGAATAATTCTACGTCAAGGAAAGAATCTAAACACTGTTTATATTAGAGATTATACCACAGGAGGAAATAGTTTTTGGAACCTTTAGAAGATTTGAAACAGCAGAGACTGGGGAAATTAAAAAAACTGAAGGAAATGAACATTTCTCCCTTTGCCTATGCATTTAGGAGAACCCATTTAGTTAAAGAAATTATAGAGAACTTTTCTTCTTTAAGTGAAAATTCATCTGAGATAGCATTAGCCGGCAGGATAATGTCAATAAGAAGAATGGGAAGAGCCAGCTTCTCTCACATTATGGACAAATCCGGTCGGTTGCAGATTTATATAAGAGAAGATAAAGCTGGAAGAGAAGCATATAGGTTATTTAAGCTTTTAGACATTGGAGATATAATTGGTGTTAGTGGAACTATCTTTAAAACAAGAACTGGCGAAATCACTCTTCTTGTGAACAAACTGACTCTTCTATCTAAGTCATTAAGGCCTCTACCAATTGTTAAAGAAAAGATTGAGGAAAACGAAAAAATTGTCTATGACGCATTTGCCGACAAAGAGCTGCGGTATCGACAGCGGTATGTTGATCTGGTAGTGAATTCTGACGTAAGAGGAGTTTTTACGCTTCGTTCAAAAATTGTAAGTGTAATGAGACAGTATCTTGAAGGAAAAGGCTATTTAGAAATGGAAACCCCAATTCTTCAGCCTTTATATGGAGGAGCATTTGCAAAGCCCTTTGTAACCCATCACAATGCCCTTGATATTGATTTTTACCTTCGAATAGCTGATGAGCTTTATTTGAAACGTTTGATAGTGGGAGGATTTGAGGGGGTCTATGAGATCTCAAAAGATTTCCGGAATGAGGGTATGGATCGGGATCACAATCCCGAGTTTACAATGATGGAATTATATGTGGCCTATGAGGACTATGAATTCATGATGAATCTTGTAGAAGATATGTTAAGTACCATTTGTGTAAAGCTGTTTGGAAAAACTCAGATAGCCTATCAGGGTGAGGAAATAGATTTAAAACCGCCATGGAAACGAATTTCTTATTTTGAAGCAATTAAACAATACACTGGTTATGATCTTTATCAGAAAGATATATCAGAGTTAAAAACTGTTGCTAAAAAACTTAATGTTGAACTGATAGGAGAAGTTGACAAAGGAAAAATTATAGACGAAATCTTTTCAGAATTTGTTGAACCAAAACTTATTCAACCAACATTTATTAAAGATTATCCCTTAGAACTTTCCCCTTTAGCTAAAAAACATCGTTCCAATGAAAAGCTGGTGGAAAGATTTGAAGGTTTTGTAGCGGGTAAAGAACTCTGCAATGCGTTTAGTGAACTCAACGATCCTATTGATCAAAGGGAACGATTTGAAGAACAAGCACGGTTAAGAGCTAAAGGTGATGAAGAAGCCATGATCATAGATGAGGATTACATTCGTGCCATGGAGTATGGAATGCCTCCGACAGCAGGGTTAGGAATAGGTATTGACAGATTGGTCATGCTTCTTACAGATTCGCCATCCATAAGAGATGTTATTCTTTTCCCCCAAATGCGACCAGAAAAGGATTGATATATGATCCAACTACCGTATGAATTTTTCATTGCGAAGCGTTATTTGAAAGCTCGAAGGAAAACAGGATTTATAAGCCTGATTACTTATATTTCCATACTTGGAGTTACAATTGGTGTGGCTGCTCTAATTATTGTGCTTTCGATAATGAATGGGTTTGAATCAGAAGTACGATCGCGAATTATTGGCTTTGATACACATATCCGGTTAAGAACATATCACAACGAAGGTGTAGAAAACTATCGGAAAGTAATAAATAAAATTAGAGATATCCCTCATATTATAGGATTGTCTCCCTATATTTTAGATAAAGGTATGATTAGAAGTGGGGAACGAAGCAGCGGGATTATGGTGCGTGGAGCGGATCCAACAACAATCAATGATGTGTCGGATCTGGGGAAAACCATTATCTATGGAAAATTAGATCTTGGCCCTGTTTTACAGGAAGATGGAAAGAAGTTGCCTGGTATTGTTCTGGGACGGTATGTGGCTGACCAGCTTCTTGTGGATATAGGCGATAGGGTTGTGATCATAAGTGTAGCAGGAGTTCATTCTATGTTTCAGGCACCTCCTGTGAAACAGTTTGTTGTGACAGGTTTTTTTGAAACAGGAATGTATGAATATGATAATTCTTATGCTTACATTTCTCTTAAATCTGCTCAGGATCTTTTCCGGATGGGAGAAAGAGTTTCTGGAATCGAGATTCGTTTAGATGATCTCTATAAGGCCAATGAGGTAGTAAAACAAATAGATAAACGACTTGGTTTTCCCTATTATGCAATTACATGGTTTGAGATGAGAAAAAATCTATTTTCCTGGATGCAATTTGAAAAATGGGCAATGTTTATCGTGCTATCTCTTATTATTCTGGTGGCAGCTTTTAACATTGTTAGTACTTTGATCATGGTAGTAATGGAAAAGACAAAGGAAATAGGTATTTTAAAATCCATGGGTGCAACTTCTCGAAGTATTACCAGAATTTTCTTATACGAGGGAATAATTGTAGGAGCAATTGGAACTTTATTGGGATTTGGCATTGGATATGCTTTATGTTGGGCGCAAGAGGAGTACCACTTTTTTTCTTTGCCCCCTGATGTTTATTTTATAAGTACTTTGCCAATAAAAATGGAATTGCATGATTTTATTTTTATTGGTATTGCTGCTGTTTTAATATGTCTCCTTGCTGCTGTTTATCCGGCTAAGAAAGCAGCAAGTTTAGTACCTGTAGAAGCAATTAGATACGAATAGGAGAAAATAATTTCTTGAAAAAATCCACGGTTATTATAACAGCAGAGAGAATTCACAAGAGTTATCCTGTAGGTAAATCTTCAGAACTCAAAGTTCTGAAAGGCATCGATTTGAAGATCAACAAAGGAGAAATTCTTGCTATAATAGGTCCGTCTGGAGTGGGTAAGAGTACTCTTCTTCATATTATTGGAGGCCTGGACAAACCGACTATGGGGAAGATAATTGTTGATTCCACTGATGTTAGTTTGATGAAAAAATATCAATTGGCAGCTTTTAGGAACAGAATGATAGGGTTTGTTTTCCAGTTTCACCATTTGCTGCCAGAATTCACTGCGCTAGAAAACGTGGCAATGCCAGGACTTATTTCTCGGAAAAATCCTAGAGAGGTTTTTCAAAAAGCTGAAGAGCTTTTAGAAGAGGTTGGTTTAAAAGATAGAATGAATCATAGACCGGGTGAATTATCGGGTGGGGAACAACAACGAATTGCATTTGCTCGATCATTAGTTAACGATCCGATTATAGTACTGGCCGATGAACCTTCTGGAAATCTCGATATGGCAAACAGTATAGCACTTCATGAACTTATGTGGAAATTGGTGCGGGAGAAAAATACGACTTTTGTTATCGTCACACACAACAAAGAGTTAGCTTCCCAGGCGGATAGAATTATTGAACTTTACGATGGAAAGATAAA
>CAYYPT010000156.1:0-6355 GCA_964473625.1 uncultured bacterium
TGGAGAAAGGGAGAACACCCTAAACAAGCAAAATTTAATCCAGATTTCTTTATAAAAGTTGGCAATAAGATAATAGTAATAGAAATAAAAGATGATGACCTGATTAATAAGGTTAAAGAAGGCGGTGATATTGCTAAAGAAACAAAAGCGAAATACAGATATATGGCAGATCATTTCAAGAGATTAAACGATTTACAAAAAGAACAAAAGTGCTTTTTTTCTTTTTTAACTCCCTGTGATTTTGATAAGTTCTTTGGTGTATTAAGAAAAGGTGATTTTCCTGGCTTTAAATCTCAATTAGATACTGAGCTGGAGATGATATAATTATGAAAGGAGGATATGAAGTCAGCATGGCACAGGCGTATAACAATCGGGTATTGGGCTTCAGCACTTTGTACCTTCACCCAAATCCTCGCCTGTCGGCTCGAGACTTCAGATGCGCTCGGGGCAATATATGAAATTGCTTATAGTTGAATAAGGGTGAAGATTACTAAGGAAAGGTTTGAGTTTGCGATTGCAAGCGAGTCGTGGCTTAAGAAAGATTGGCTGAAGCCTGAAGAGAAGGAGGCATGGCAAAATTTATAAGGGGCGATGTTGTTGTTATTCCTTTTCCTTTTTCTGACTTGACGCAAGCTAAAAGGCGGCCTGCATTGGTTATTGCAGACTTGGAAGGAGATGACTTGATTCTCTGTAAGATAACCAGCCGATTGAACAAAGATAGATACGCAATAATAATGTAGAGACAAGGCATTACCTTGACTCTACGAATACGAATACAACAGACCAATTAACACATGGCAAAAAACGATTTCAAAATCAGGGAAATGATACGGTTTCATCAATAATAGGTTCGTATAAATTCGTGGTTTCTAAAAACGCCAGAAAAATTAATTCCGATTTTGACTAGCAGCTTCGATTTTACGTTCGTGTTATTCGTAATGACAAATCTTAAGACTGAGAAGAGAGAAAATTGAAATTTCCCTGAAAATTTCTTAATTTGTTGAATAAAGGTAAAAAAAGGGTTATAGTGAAAAATTCAAAAATAGAAAAACCAGAAGAAATTAGATTAGCCCACGGAGGTGGTGGGCGTTTTTCTCAACAATTAATAGAAGAGGTATTTCTCCCGATTCTTGGAAATAAGTATTTAAATCCGTTGGATGACAGCGCAGTGCTGAACGTTCCTGCCTCTCGCCTTGCATTTACAACTGATTCCTTTACAGTTGACCCTATATTTTTCCCGGGTGGTGATATTGGAAAGCTGGCTGTCTGCGGAACTGTAAATGATATTTCCATGGTTGGTGCAAAGCCTCTCTACCTCAGTGTGGGTTTTATTATCGAAGAAGGCTTTTTGATCAGTGATTTAAAACTGATTGTTGCATCGATAAAAAAAGCTGCAGAGGAAGCAGGCGTTATAATTGTAACAGGGGATACCAAAGTTGTCCAGCGGGGAAAAGCAGATGGGGTTTATATTAATACTTCTGGGATTGGAATCTTAAGAGACGGAGTGGAAGTTTCAGCATCAAAAGCTCAGATTGGCGATTCTATTGTAGTAAGCGGTCCACTGGGATATCATGGTATGGCAGTTGTGACATCCCGTGAAGATTTTGGTTTCAGGACTAAAATTAAATCCGATGTTGCTCCATTAAATCATCTCGTAGAAAAAATGTTAGAAACAACAAAAAATATCCATGCCATGAGAGATGCAACAAGAGGTGGAGTGGCGACTGTTCTCAATGAAATTGCTGCGCAGTCTCAGGTAGGGATCGAATTGGAAGAAACAAAAATCCCTGTGGGTGAAGAGGTTAGAGGAGCATGCGAGCTTCTGGGGTTTGATCCACTTTATGTAGCTAATGAAGGTGTCTTAGTGGCTTTTGTCCCATCCTCGGAAGCGAAGAAAATTGTAGATGCAATGCGAAAATTATCCATTGGCAAAAAAAGTGCAATTATAGGTAGAGTTGTACCTGAGCCAGCAGGAAAAGTAGTGCTTCGTACACAAATTGGAAGTCACAGAATCATGGATATGTTGAGCGGCGAACAGCTTCCGAGGATATGTTAATGTCGTTCTTTTGTGTGTTTGATGGAATTAACTTTAATTAGTGCAAAGGGATAGTAGGATGAATCGAGAAGAACTACTTAAGCGTGTAAAACGTGCTATTTGTGAAGTAGAGCCTAATGCTAAAATTATTCTTTATGGTTCTAGATCACGTGGAGATTCGTTAGCGGAATCCGATTGGGATTTTCTTATATTAGTGGATGGACCTGTTGATTATGAGCGTACAGATAGAATCCGGCACCAGCTTTATGAAATCGAATGGGAATCTGGAGAAGTTCTCTGTTCTATTGTACGTAGTCGTGAGGAATGGAATAGTTCATTTTATCGAGCAATGCCGTTTCGCCAGAATGTTGAGCGTGAAGGAATTGTTTTGTGATGGAATCGCGCGAAGATTTAATTCGTTACCGTTTAGCAAGGGCAAACGAAACATTGGAAGATGCAAGGATCCTGGCTGAGCTTAGGCGTTGGAATGCGTGTGTGAACCGTCTCTATTATGCTTGTTTTTATGCTGTATCAGCTCTTCTTTTACAGCGTGGTTTATCTTCTTCCAAACACACAGGAGTACGAAGTCTCTTTAATCGTTATTATGTGAAGACAGGTAAAGTTTCTAAGGCACTGGCTCAGATTTACAATGATCTTTTTGAGCGTCGACGGGAAAGTGATTACATGGATTTTATCAATTTTGATGAAGATCAGGTTCGTCGTTGGTTTTCTCAGGCTCAGATATTCGTGGAGCAAATTACTCGTTTTATTGATATTGATAAGACCAACCGAAATTGAAGAAATTAGTTTGTTTTTTTAATTCTTCTGTTCTTGTGGAAAATATCTTTATGTTCTTTGGATAGTGAAGATCTTGTTTTAGTCTTTTTTAATTCCTTAAGAACTTCTTTGTAGAATGCTTCCCAGCGCTCGGGCTTTTCATTGAAGTAAGTAAGGGATTGTTTATACTCTTCGTATGTGAAATGATATTTTTGAAGAATTGCGCGAGAGGAATCGGTAAATGCAGTTGAATCAGTGGAAAATTTTTGTTTAAGTTTTAAAAGTTCAGTGTAAATTTTAGCAAATTTTTTCTCGTGAGGTGGAAGGGAAAAATTCTCTTTCTTTGCGCAGTCTATGAGCAAGAAAAAAAATAGTAAAACTGCAAAGATATATTTTATGTTGTTATTTACCACGGAAAACAATAAATAAAATCTCTTCATGAAAGTCAAGGATATTTTTTCTCAGTGAATAGAAAAAAGCTTCGGATTCTTCAGGTTTGTTCATCGAACTCGTGGGGTGGGATGGAGATGGTGGCAGTTCAGACTGCTCAAAAACTGAAAGAACGGGATCACACAGTCAGTTTTCTTGCTGGTGCGGGTTCTCAGTCAGAGAAGGCTCTTAAAGACTCTAGTATTTCACTCCTTTCCATATTAAACAGAGGGTATGTTGATCCACTCGGAGTTAGAGAAATCAACAATTGGATAAAGGAAAAGAGAATTGATCTCGTTCATGTGCATTACTCTAAAGATCTCTGGAAAGTAGTTCCTGCTCTTTTTGGTAAAAAAGAAATTCCACTGGTTTTCACAAAACACATTGGAACTATGAGGCCTAAAAAGGATTTTTTTCACTGGCTGATTTATAAAAGAGTTGATGCAGTGATAGGAATTTCAAAACTCATCCAGGAGAATGTAATTAAAACTCATCCCATTGATCCGGATAAGGTTATATGTATTCCTAACGGTGTGGACCTTCATGTTTTTGATAAAAAAAAAGTGGATAGAAATTCTATAAGAGCTTCACTTGGGATTCCCCCAGATGCTTTAGTAATTGGCACGGCCGGTAGACTAAATTGGTGGAAAGGCTACAGAGAATTTTTAGAAATGGCACACAAGATTACGAAGCTTCGTCCTTCTGTTTATTTTATAGCAGTTGGTGGAGCCACAGTGGGAGAGGAAAAAGAAGCAGAAGAAATTCAGAACTTCGCTCGTTCTCTCAATCTTGGCAATAATTTAATCTTTACAGGTTTTAGAAAAGACATGGTCAATCTCTTTTCTGCGATGGATATTTTTGTTTATCCTGCTTATGCTGAAGCTTTTGGTCTTGTTCTTATCGAAGCTATATCTCTGGGCCTTCCCGTGGTTTCTTCGAACTGTGACGGTGTTCCTGAAATCGTAGTAGACGGAGAAACAGGAAGACTGGTTCCCCCAAGGAATTCGGAAGTTTTAACAAAAACAGTTTTGGAAATGTTAAATGATAGAAAAAGAATGGAAAAGTTTGGAAGCGCCGGGAGAAGCAGAGTTTTGAAGGTTTATGATCTTGAGAAAGTAGTTTCCAGACTAGAGGAATTGTATGAAGAACTTTTAAAAGAAAGAAGAAGATATGACAGAGGAAACATGGGTTGATCTTCATCTCCACACTAATTTTTCCGATGGTCTTTTAACTCCTACACAGATAGTTGAAAAAGCAAAGGAATTGGGTTTGAGAGCAGTGGGGATTACAGATCATGATACAATAGATGGTATTTCTGAAGCTGTAGAAGCGGGGACACGCCTTGGCGTGGAAGTTGTACCCGGTGTTGAGTTAAGCAGTCAGTACAACGGACAGGATATACACATCCTTGGTTACTATTTTGATCCCGATCATCCCCGTTTTATGGAGTATTTAGAACGCTTCAGGAAGGAGCGGTATAGAAGAGCAAGTAAGATGATAAAGAATCTAAATCATATTGGAGTTTACTTAACAATGGCAGAAGTTAAAGAAAAAGCCAGAGGCGGATCTATTGGGAGGCCGCATTTGGCAGAAGTTCTTATGGAAAAAGGATATGTTGAGACTTTTCAAGAAGCTTTTCAGCGTTATATTGGCCACAACTCTAAAGCGTATGAAGAGAAATACAAAATTTCCCCGGAGGAAGCGATTGGACTGATTTCAGAAGCAAAGGGTTTATCTTTTTTAGCACATGCAGGTTACTCTATTTCAGATGCAGCAATTTCCTATTTTATCAAATCTGGTCTGGATGGAATTGAGATTGTTCATCCCAAGTTTGATGCACGTCGTACCCGTCATCTTCAGGAACTGGCTCAGAGTTACGGTCTTTTAGTCAGTGGAGGATCGGATTGTCATGGGGGCAGGGATGGTCGTTTTTATATGGGCAGTTACAATGTTCCTTATGCTATTCTTGAAGAGATGAAAAGCGCACTGAGAGCAAGGTGGAATAAAGATAACGAATATCAAGGTCCAGATGATAAGTAAGTATCAAATGTTACTGAATATTCTGACATTGGTGACATGATGGAGGAGTTTGTGGCAGATATTCGAAAGATATTGGTAATTAAGCTAAGGGCTATAGGTGATGTGGTGCTTTCCACCGCTGTGCTCCCCAGTTTGAAAAAATTCTACAGAGATGCAAAAATACATTTTATGGTTGAATCTTCGGGGAAAGAAGTTTTAGAAAACAATCCTTACTTAGATCGCATTGTTGTTCTTCCTTTGAAAGAATGGGGAAAATTGTCAGCAGTTAAAGCCTGGCTGTCAGGATTTCGTTTTTTGAAAACAATCAGGAAAGAAAAGTACGATCTTGTATTTGATCTATTTGGAAATCCCAGAAGTGCTTTCATTACATGGATAACAGGTGCACCGCTGCGGGTTGGTTTCTCTTTTCGCGGAAGAAAATATGCATATAACAAACGGGTAATGCCACGGGGTGGAGAAGTACATGAAGTGGAGTTTAATTTAGATGCGCTTCGAGCGTTGAATGTTCCTATTGTCGATTTTTCCCCGATTTTTCCTCTTCTGAAACAGGAGATAGATTTTATTGATAAATGGATAAAAGAAAACGGTCTTGAAAAAAGTTTTTTAGTGGGACTTAATCCATGGGGAAGCTGGCAGGCCAAAAGATGGGGGTTAGAAAAGTTTGCCGCACTGGCTGATAAATTAGTAGAGACTTATCAGGCAAAAGTCGTTGTTTTATGGGGACCTGGTGAGTATAGACATGCAGAAAAAGTAAAAGCTTTAGCTCATTATCCAGTTCTCATTGCTCCTCAAACCTCTTTGAAACAACTGGGTGCACTTCTTTTTCGGTGTCAACTTGTTGTGGCGAATGATTCTGGCCCAATGCACATTTCTGCTGCTGTTGGTACAAAAACAGTTGGAATCTTTGGACCTACGCAATGGCAGCTGCAAGGGCCGTATGGAAGAGGTCATGGTGTTGCTTACAAAAAAGGTCTTACCTGTCTGGGATGTAATCGCCTGTCGTGTGAAAAGATGACCTGCATGAAAGATCTGAGTGTGGATGAAGTAATGGAAGTTATAAAGCAGGTGGTTGGG
>CAYYPT010000157.1:0-6349 GCA_964473625.1 uncultured bacterium
ACTTACTACAGCCCCTGATTCTGGTATTCATCGTAGAGTTTGTGAACAGCTGGTATATATCCCCGGGTTTCTGCCCATAGATACTTATCGTCTTTTCCATTTTTAAGCCAGACAGCAGCCTGTTTTTCCCCGCCATTGTACGCTGCCAATCCACCATCAAGACCGTATCTCTCAATCAGCATGGAGAGATATCTGGACCCAAGCCGAATGTTGTAAATGGGGTTGAAAAAAATTTCTTCAGGTGATGTCCATGAAATATTCTCATACTCGGAGAGAAAAAAACCAGTTACAGGCATGATTTGCATAAGCCCCATAGCACCTGCTTTTGAAACAATTTTTGGATCCCATTTGCCAGCGCTTTCATGTGTAATAACAGCACAAAGAAGATCAACATCTAAATTAGTGTATTTAATCGACATTTCGTAGATTTCACTTGCTATACTGTAAACCTCATCAGAGGAAAGAGAAGGATTGTGAGAACGAATTATTTTCATAATCTTCTGTATCTTATACTGTCTGACACTATCAATATTCATTGCTGAACGAAGGTCCACCACTTCCTGGCTTAATTTCTCCATCTTAAAAGAACTTCTTCGATAGGATAAATAAACCTGAATCAAAGCGAGAACCAAAAGAACAATAATAATACTACCACTTCCCCACAACCACCAATACTGTAGAATTAAAGGTTTTTTTCTTGTCTTTCTTCTTCGTATTTTTTTATTATTGGTTTCCGAATTCATAAGCATCCTTTCTCAATTATACTAACTTTAATGTAAAAATTTGATAAATTCCTGTTTGTATATTAGACGGTGAAAGAAGGCGCAAACATCGTACCAAGCCAAAATACAGAGAAAATCACCTAAGAGTCTTTACCCCAGTTTAATTTGGGCAAGAAGAACAATCCTATTAAAGTGGGAATTAATACATTGATGGCAAAAAGTAGAAGGGCACTATTAAAGGCAGTTACCTTTTCAACATGAAATTTCAAAAAGAAGTATACTGAAGCACCCTCCCTAATCCCAAGATCAGCCAGAGAAACAGGGAAAAGTGTCTTGGCAAAGATTGTAGAAGTTGTTGCAGTCACTACAGTTGTCCATGGAAGTTTCTGAAATGCAAATGCTAAAAGACAAAACTGAAGTATATAAACAAAATAAAGCAGAAAAGAAAGAATCAAAAAGAAAATAGCTTGTTTTTTCTGAAAACTGTCAATACAACTAATAATTTGCTTTATTTTATCGCGGTATGGCAAAAGCAAAGATAGATTATAAAGAAAAGTTCTTATAACTTGAGGATTTATAACAATAATAAGTCCACTTAAGGTTACTAAAAAAGCAACGGTAAAAAGAGGCCAGAAGATAAAAGCACCGTAATTAAAATGATAAACCAGCAGTGAAAAAAGTCCCCAGATACCTCCCACTAGTATCGTTAAAAAAGAATAGAGCTTATCAATAAACACAAGCCCTACACTTTGCAATCGATTTACATTCTTCAAAAAAAGAGAACGACCAACTTCACCTATACGACCCGGAGTAACAAAACCCACCACCATACCACCGAAGAAAGAGCTAATAGATTCCATAAGGGAAATATCCTGCCGGAGCAAGCGTAGAAGATAATGCCAGCGATACAATTGGAGAAAAACGTTCGGGAAAAGAAGAAAAACTGCCAGCAATATAAAAACCGGATTTTGTGGATTTTGAAAAGCAGAATCAATCTCTCTAAAATTAACTGTTCTTACAAGAATCGCCATTGCAACAATTGCAATGGCAAGTTTAATGAAAAAAAGTGTCCATCTCTTTTTCATGAGTCTCTGTTAGGTCTGTTAACTCGATGACTTCAACCAGGGAAGAATCACATCAGCTATACCCTTACCTGTAAATCCGAAGTTTTCTGCCAGAATCTTATAAGGAGCAGAAGCCCCAAATCGATTCATACCAATAACAAGAATTGGTGCGCGAGTTATTTCATACCAACCCTGCGATACACCAGCTTCTACAACTACAACAGGGGTGTTGCCAGGAATTACATCATTTCTATAAGATTTCGACTGTTCTTTAAACAGATCAAGGGAAGGCATAGAAACCACTCTTACATTTTCCCCATTCTTTTCAAGAAGCATTTTCCCTTCCAGAGCAGGAGCGACCTCAGAACCACTGGCAATAATAATCAGGTCTGGTTTGGCACTTTTCTCTTTTGATATTATGTAGCCACCTTTTTTAATTACTGCCGGATCAAACCCATTTGCCCGACTGAGAAAAGGTACTTTCTGTCGCGTAAGGCATAGGGCAGTAGGGCCATCCTTTCTCCTGAGAGCATAAGCCCATGCCATTGCAGTTTCCAGACCATCTGCAGGCCTTATAACGGTAAGATTGGGGATTGCACGCAATGCAGCAATGTGCTCTACTGGTTGGTGTGTAGGTCCATCTTCTCCCACAAATATACTGTCGTGCGTAAAAATATAAATAACTTGAATTTCCATCAACGCAGCAAGACGAATAGATGGCCGCATATAATCAGAAAAAACAAGAAATGTTGAACCGTATGGAATAAACCCTCCATAAAGAGCCATTCCATTGAGAATGCCCCCCATTCCGTGTTCTCTGATACCAAAGTGAATATTGCGCCCCTCAAAGCTTCCGGGGCCAATAGAAGCACTATTGGTAATAAATGTTTTTGTAGAAGGAGCCAAATCGGCCGAACCTCCCAGAAAACCAGGTATTAATTCCGCTATTTTTTGAATAAGTTTTCCGCTAATTACCCTGGTTGCAGCAAATTCCTCTGTGAGTGTCCTTATAAGATTTTCTTCCAGATCAGCAGGCATCTCTTTTCTCTGGAGTTTTTCCCATAAATTGGCCAAGTCAGGGTAGTTCTTCTGCCATGTTTTAAAACCTCTCTGCCATTTTTCATAATCTTTTTTTAAACTTTTTACTCTACGACTGAAAAGCTCTCGAACTTCATCCGGAACAAAAAAAGCAGGTTCAAGTGGCCAGCCCAATTTTTTCTTGGTTTTTATAACCTCTTCTTCTCCTAATGGTGAACCGTGTGAGGAAGCAGTATCCTGCTTATTTGGACTCCCGTAACCGATATGTGTTCTGGCCAAAATCAATGTCGGCCTGTTTTTTTCTTCTATTCCTTCTTCAATTGCCGCTGCTATTTCATTATGATTATGACCATCAATTTGCACTGTGTGCCAACCATAGGCAGAAAACCTTTTTTCTACATCTTCTGTAAAAGCTAATTTTGTTTCTCCCTCAATGGTAATGTGATTATTATCGTAGAGATAAATAAGATTGCCCAGGCGGAAATAACCTGCCAGGGACGCCGCTTCGGAAGATATACCTTCCATTAAATCCCCATCACTCACAATACCGTATACATTATGATCTATCGGAGAAAAATCATTACGGTTAAAACGTTCAGCCAAAATCTTGGATGCAAGGGCCATACCCACCCCACTGGCAAAGCCCTGTCCTAATGGACCTGTTGTCATCTCCACACCGGGAAGGCATCCTTTTTCCGGATGTCCAGGAGTTCTACTCCCCCATTGCCTGAATTGTTTTAAATCATCGAGAGTAACATCAAACCCTGCAAGATAAAGAAGTGAATAGAGAAGCATCGAACCGTGCCCTGCTGAAAGCACAAATCTATCACGGTTAGACCATTGAGGATCATCTGGATTAAATTTAAGATATCTGGACCACAAAATAAACGCACAATCTGCCATGCCCATTGGCATGCCAGGATGGCCTGAATTAGCTTTCTGAATAGCATCTACAGCTAACATTCTAATCGTATTTACTGACAGTTGATCCAATTTCGCTCGTAGAATTTTTTTACTCATTTTGAAACCCCATTCTTAAATTTACCTAATTTATTCTGAAAAAACATCGCACTAAAATGTTACAGCAGTTCCCCCTATAATTTCTCTGCCAGGCATTGGAACCCCAGGAATTTCTTCGTACATTACATCAAAAAGATTTTTTAAATCAAGGAAAAATTTCACCCTGCTCAGACAATATGAGAATCTTGAATCCAACAAGCTGTAAATTGGCAATCCTTCTCTCTGCTTTAAACTGAAACTGAAACTTTGCTCTATCCTCTCTGACCATTTTACAAACCCTTGAAGTACAAAGTTGTTCTTGAGCAAATTGAAACCATACTTTGAAATAAAGTTTTTTTCTTTCTCAGTACGGAAATCCATTCCGGTATAGTTACATCTTATTCGAAAATGTCTCCCAAAAGATTTACCAAAACTTAAAGAGACTCCCATTATCTCCATTTCACCTATGTTTACCACCTGCCAGGGATCACCAGTATGCCAGGCAATCCAATCGATTCTATTTTTTTCATGTCGCAGGAAAAATGTAATTTCTGTTTTCTCGCTTTTTTTGCCCCAGCTAAACCCTGTTTCCCAACACCACCCGTACTCAGGTTTTAAATCAGGATTCCCTTTGTTGGCAGGGGAATCGTAGTAGAGTTCAGTAAATGTTGGAACCCGAAAGACACGACCGAACGAGGCTCTCCATCGAACTTCTGGAGTAATAAAATATCTAAAACTGAACGAGGGATTTGTTTCTATGCCCCATGTTTTTTGATAGTCGGTCCTTATGCTTCCGTCAAAACTTACCCGATCGGATATAGGCCAGATCATTTCTCCAAAAATCCCCAACCTGAACCTTGCCCGATTACCGAGGGAAGAACTCTTTAAATCTTCCCCAATACTTTCTATTCCAAAAGCTACCTCTCTATTCTTTGAAAAACGAACATTAGCATGTACCTCTCCACCCCAGACCCATGTCTTGTGGTTATTCTGATACCATGATGGATGACGGAAATCCAAAATAAAATTATCATCATGACGTCTCCAGAATAACTGAGATTGAACCTGTAAAACTGAAGTGGGTTGCCATACTACACCAATGTGGCTTTTGTAAGCAGAAGTTTTCTCCCTAGAAGGATAATTTGCATAAAATCCATTGGCACCAAAATCCTTTGAAACATAACCAAAAGACCAGTCTATCTCTTTTCTACCAAGCCCCATCCTGGAATCGTAAGAAATTGTTGTAATATTATAATCTGTATCCGGACGATATCCATCAGATCTTTTCTTACTTACCGCTATGCGATTCACTAATTGGCCCAAACGAAATGAATGCGAAAGTTCACCTGCCGCATTTCCAAAACTTCCTCCTCTTAATTCTATCCCGGTTTTTTTCTTGAGTGGAACCTTTGTAATAATATTGATAACTCCGCCAAAAGCATCGGAACCGTACAGAGATGAATTATGTCCGGGTATAATCTCAATGCGGCTGATATTTGAAAGTAACACAGGAACATCTCCATTGTGATGAGCTGTCTGAGGATCATTCATTCTCACACCGTCTAATAGAATAAGAACCTGTTCAAAAGAACTTCCCCTGAGACTAAAATCGGATTGGATTCCGCCCACACCTCTGCGCTGGACATCCACTCCCACGTACTGGAGTAATTGAGAAACCGACTCTGTAGGCAGAGAAGCAATTTCAGTACTATCTACAACAAAAACTTCCCGCATACCAACAGCAAAATTACTATTTAATCTGGAAGCTGTAACAATAACAGGATTGAAATAATAAACAATCTGGCTGTGAAGAGAGGTAAAAAATAAAAGGCAAAAAAATAAAACCAAAAATTGGATATTCTTAGAAACTCTGTGATTAAAACCATTAGCTGTTATTATTGAAAACATTCTTTACAAATCGCAATAAAAATTAAATTCAACCCAAGTTATCTATCACACCTAAAAATTCAATAAGTTTTTCTTTTATTTTAACAGGAGACAAAACTAAATCAATATTTCCGGTTTTGAAAGCTTCCTTGGGCATACCATAGATAATGCTGGTTTCTTCATCCTGAGCAATAGTGACACCCCCAATTGCCTTAATATGACTGATACCTTCAGCGCCATCTCTTCCCATACCAGTAAGAATAATTCCTATGATTTTATCGTCCGACATCTTTTTCAAAGACTTCATAGTTACATCTATAGAAGGACATACAAAATTTACTTTTTTGCCCCGGAACAACCGGATTGTTCTATTATTGACTAATTCAAGATGTTGTTCACTAGGTGCCACATATATCTTCCCTCTCTTAATACGTTCTCCATTTTCCGCTATCTTTACACTCATGTCTGTAAGCTGAGCCAGGTGCTTTGTCAACGAATCATTGACAAATTTTGGCATATGCTGCACCAGAATTATGCTACAGTTGAGAAGAGGAAGACCATTAAAAAGTTCCTTAAGAATTCTCGGCCCTCCAGCAGATGAACCTATAACTACGATGTTAAAATTCACTTGCTAAATTT
>CAYYPT010000158.1:0-4186 GCA_964473625.1 uncultured bacterium
TTTTTTTTACAAAATCTAACAACAGGGCACGAACTGCACTTTTTATTATCCGGTTTTTCAGGACATGGATTCACCATACCTACGCGACAAAGGGCAAAGTCGTATTTGATAGGATCATCTGGATCAAATTCCCTGAGAGTATTCGTAATTTCCACCGCCATTGACCAGTTAGAGGTTGTTCTATTTGTCAATCCGATTCTCCGACTGAGGCGGGCTACGTGTGTATCGAGTGGAATAATCAGTTTGGATGGAGAAATTTCTCGAAAGATTCCAAGGTCAAGTCTGTCCCGTCTTACCATCCATCTTAGGAATAAATTAAGCCGCTTGCATGCACTTCCATCCACGGGGTCAGCCAGGAAAGAACGTATACCATAGCCTTTCTCAGGAATAGCGGAATAAAAAGGCTGGGTTTTAAGTGATAAGGTTGATCTGATAAAACGGGAAAGAGAGGGGCCGATATTTTCATCCTTTTCATCATATTTTTTCAGAAAAAAATTTTTAATACTACCATTTTCACGGACCATTTGGGTAATCCACCAGATGAGAAGTCCAATATCCCTGGATCTGTAAAATCTATAAACAAAGTTGTCAAAAAACTCACCATGCAGATACGGGTCAAAATTTAATATAAATTGGTAAGGAGAAGGAGTCATTTTCTGGAGTATATTCTGGATCCCGTTCTTGATTAATTCTACCTGGCCGAAAGCCATTGCCGCTGCAATAAAACCGACCACTTCCTGATCTTTTGGATTTTTATATTGTTTGACTATTTCCAAAGGGTCTGTAGAAAAATAATCAAGTTGGTAAGTTTGGTAGAGTTTATCAAGAGTTTTTTTTAAATCTGCTTTATCATAGAGAACAGTCACATTACACTCTTTTTTGGCAGTTAATTTATAGCTGTCATCTCAGATATTTTTACAAAACGGTATCCTTCTTTTCTCAAGCCATCGATGATTGCTGGCAGCTTTTTGTAGGGAAAATCATCTTTCCGTTCTGTCCCGAGATGCATCAGAATTATAATACCATTGGCCCCGTGTTTTTTCCCTTTTGCATAGTTAAGAATTTTCTCGGCAATCTGATCAGCAGTTTTATATATCTTCGAATTTTTGTCAGCTACCCAGTCAAAAGTATCCATTGTGTTTTCCCATCCTCTGCCCACTGTCCAGCCTACGTGTTTGTACCCAGCCTGAGCCGCCCACATGAGAATTTGTTTGTTGTATTCTCCATACGGTGCTCTCCAGAAATGAACCATTTCATGACCTGTTACCACTTTGAAAAGAGCGGCTGTTTTTGAAAATTCCATTTTGATTTTCTCAGGTGTAATCCCGGGAAGAGTGTTTTGTTTCCCGTTTTCTGCATAGGTTGTCAGGTGAGGATGATTCCATGTGTGGTTGCCTACTTCGTGTCCCTCAGCAGCGATTCTCCGAACTGTGTCAGGGTATCTACGGATGAATTCTCCTGTAAGGAAGAAAGTGCACTTAACGTTTTTTTCTCTAAGAATATCCAGGATTGGTTTGGCAGCGTTGTTAATAGAACCTCCGTCAAAAGTAAGGGCAACTTCTTTTCGATTAAGAGGACCTCTGGTAAAACTCTTTAACAGATACGGGAGCGTAGGGCTGGCGTAGGTTAAAACAAGAGTTTGAAGGGTTGACACCTTACCATCTTCTGTAATTGCACGAACTTCGAGACGATTATCACCTCGCCTTAGTTGAATTCTCTCAAATTTAAACTTGCCATTTTTGGGAAGAACTGCTCTAATTAACTTTCCATTGATGGAAAGAGAAACAATTCGATTGTCATCTGCCTCGCCAGCAATGCTCAACGTGTTGGAAAAAACCATTCCTCCTCTGGTAGGGCGAAAAATTTTTGGGGGTGGGATTTTTGATGTATCTATAGTCGTTTTACCAATTTCTTTTTCTGGCGGTTTTGTTTTCAGTGATTTTATTTCTCTGGATAATGTCCAGAGAAAATAAAGAGAAGTAATTACTCCCAATCCCAGTATTAACACTGCCCAATTTTTCCAGGAGAATTTTGCTGCCATTCTGAAAGGCCAAAAGGTTAATTTCATTAATTTTTTGAAGACGGAGAAAATATCTTTTAATGCTTTTTTAAACATGAACATAACCACACAGTGAGTGCTACAGAAGATTCTACCGAAAGCTTCTATTCTACAGTTATAGCAAATCCGTTTTCCACAACGGGAGCATACATCAGTTGCTACTACACCTGGATGATTGACGCAGTAATAAGTTTTCTGGGACATTATCTTTTACCCCATAGAATTTATTTCAAATTTAAGAGAAAAGAACATGAATGTCAAGGGATGTCTCTTCTTCTTGACTTTCCAGTTTTTTCTTCTATATTAGTGTTAGTATTATTACTAAAACAATTGTCTAAAAAACCATTGGAGGAAATTATGTCGTCCGTTTTAACCAATCTTAAACCTGCCCTTTTGTGGAAACATTTTGATGAAATTCGTAAAATACCCCACTGCTCAAAAAGCGAGAGTCCTCTTGGAGATTACATTCTTGAAGTGGCAAAGAGGGCAGGACACAAGGCAAGGCGAGATCGAGTGGGTAATATTGTTGTTGAAAAACCTGCTAGCCCTGGTCATGAAAAAGCAGAAACAGTGGTGCTTCAAGGTCACATAGACATGGTTTGCGAAAAAAATTCAGACGTAGAGCACGATTTTTCTAAAGATCCAATAGAAGTCGAAATTGATGGTGAATGGGTTACTGCTAAAGGAACAACCCTTGGTGCAGATAATGGCATAGGAGTAGCTGCCGCACTTGCTGTTCTTGAAGATAATTCTCTTACTCACGGTCCTCTGGAATTCCTCTTTACTGTAGATGAGGAGACTGGTCTTACAGGAGCGAATGCAATTGAGCCTGATTTTCTTCACGGGAAAACTTTGCTGAATCTCGACAGTGAGGAGGAAGGGGCCTTTTTTATTGGCTGTGCGGGAGGAGGCGATTCAGAAATTTCTCTTCCAATTTCAAGAAAAAATTCGTCTGAAGGAAAACCTCTTGAAGTAGTGCTTACTGGACTCAGAGGGGGGCATTCTGGTATTGATATTCACACAGGAAGAGGTAATGGGATACAGCTTCTCGCCAGAATGTTGTATAATCTAAATGTTTCTTTTGATCTTATCAGTCTCGAGGGCGGAAGTAAACACAACGCAATTCCAAGAGAAGCTTCTGCTCGCATAGTAGTTCCAGAAAGTGAAGTAGAGAATTTAAAAAAAGCTCTCCAGACTCGTTTTAATGAGATCAGGTTTGAATATAAAGCAGTAGAAAAAGACATTGTTCTCAAAATAGATTCTCTTTCTGATGAGAAAAGAAATCCCATGGATGAAAAGTCAAGGGATACATTTCTTGCTTTGTTAGTAGGGTTGCCCCACGGTGTTATTGCCATGAGTCAGGAGATTCCTGATCTGGTGGAGACTTCCAATAATCTTGCTGTTGTCAGATGCGAAGAAAGTACTGTAAAGGTTTATACAAGCAGCCGGAGTTCCATTGCCTCTGCACTGGAAGCAACAAGAACCAAGGTGGAAGCTATAGGGAATTTAGCTGGTGCTGTGACAAAACATCTCGAAGGTTACCCTGCATGGACACCAAATCTCGACTCTCCTCTTCTTGAGACAATGAAAAAAATCTATAAGAATCTTACTGGAAAAGAGCCTGAGGTAAAGGCAATTCATGCCGGGCTGGAGTGTGGTATTATAGGCGAAAAATTCCCCGGGATGGACATGATTTCTTTCGGTCCTGATTTGAGGCATCCGCATTCTCCTGATGAAAAAGTTCACATTGGTTCTGTAGAAAGGTTCTGGAATCTTATTGTCGCCACACTAAAGGCTCTGGCGTAAAGATAGAAATTTTGTTTTTGTAGTCAGTTTTTGGGGATGCCCTTTTTTGAGGAGACGACATCCCTGATCAAATTATGTTCCACTGCAATGGAAACGCACAGGTATAAGAAACGGGGAGGTCTGTCTGCTGTTAATTGAGAAGAATAAGCAAGTCCAGGAATTAGGGTTAAGTAGAAGTAACAGATCATGAAAATTGTTCACTCAAAGAATAATGTGCCAATTATCTTGTAGTTAATTTATAAAGTGGTTGATCCTTTTGATGGTTTTGTATTAACGGCCTACTTCACAAATCGCTATGCAGAATGGAGGAATATATTGTGG
>CAYYPT010000158.1:4286-6262 GCA_964473625.1 uncultured bacterium
TCAGATATGATGAGATGAAGAAAGAAATTGTTGGATTAACAAGCCTGCGGAAAGTGCAAAATAGATTGGACCAAAGTTTGACAAACTTTCTTAGGGAAAGGGCTAAGGTGTAGCATACCATGAAAACTTCACAGCAGATTCTTGTTTTTGATTTTGACGGGGTTATTTCCAATTCGATCCACGAGTCTTTTATGACTGCTTTGAATGCTTATATAAAGTTTGTTCCGGATCATAGTTTTCCTCTGAAAAAGCCATTAGAATCTGATGCTGTTTTTCAATTTGAGAAAGAGCATCCAGAACTTTTTGAACAATTTTACCAATTAATGCCGATGGGAAATCGGGCAGAGGATTATCTTCTAATACTTTTACTTATAGACAGAAAAGAAACTGGGAAAGTGACAGATCAATCTGAATTTGATGAATTTAAGGGAACTATACCAATTGAGATTCAGGAAGAGTTTCACAAAGCTTTTTATGAAAGTCGATTATCTTTCCGCCAGGAGTATCCAGCAGTATGGATGGAAATGCACAAACCTTTTCCTGGTATTGTGGATGCAGTTCGATCTTTATCTCAACGGTTTCTTTTAACCATTGCTACTTCCAAGGATCGGGCATCTGTGGACATTTTACTTCAACACTACGGCCTGTCGCGGTATTTTAAACCGGAGAACATACTTGACAAAGATTTTGCTAAATCGAAACGTTTCCATCTCATCAGATTCCAGAAAGAACACAGGGTGCCATTCGAGAGCATCCATTTCATAGATGATAAGGTTCTTCATCTTGTTTCTGTGAAAGATCTTGGAGTTAAGTGTTATCTGGCTGCGTGGGGTTTTAACGCTGAAAGAGAACACAAGATTGCTATAAAAGAAGGATTTACACTGCTCAGTTTAGAGAATTTAGAGAAGCTGGAAATACCGCAATAAATTGATGTCTTATGCTGTTTAATAAGTGTCGTTATTATAGAAATTTTTGAGACACAGGAGGTTTGTTATGGGAAAAACACAACGATGGAAAGTCCTCTTTTTTCTTCTCGTACTCTTCTTTAGTGCAAAGGCAATCGGCTGGACAAATAAAATAGAAGAAAAGCTGAACCAGCTTCACCGGGAGATTATCCTTCTCAATTTAGTAAACGGTCTTTATCTTTCTACAGATCAGATGAAAGAGATCATCGCCAGAGCTGAGGAAGCTCAACAGGTTCGGGATGATTATCAAAAAGAGATGGAGCAGAAAAAGAGTGAAATTGAAAGAGTATTAGAAAAAGTGAGGAACACTCTTCTCAGGGGCCAGGAAATTCCAGATGATTTTAAACGTAAAGTTCACAAGATAGAAGAAATCCAGCATCAGCTTCAGGATGATATGGGGGAAAAATTGATAAATTTAGAATCGAAAATAAAAAAGTCCCTCACTAAAAATCAACTGGTAGTTATCAACACTTACAAGCCGTGTATTATTCCTCCTGCTCAGGGGAAGATAGGTCAGTCTGTTGAGACTGCTGCCAAGGGAGTAGTTCGGGCGCTCAGTAGAATCAGGCAGATGCCGAGAGATAGATATGATTTAATGAAAGACATGTTTGTAGATTTTCAGGTCGATAATTTTGAGAGGCACGTTGGATTCAAGACCTCTGCAGAAAAAGAACAATACAGGCAGGAAATTCTGGGAATTTTTGAGAAAGTGAGAAAAATGTCGGACAAAGAATTTCTCCTCCAGAAGGGAGAACTGGCAAAGCAATTTATACCTGAGAAGAGTAAAATAATAAGGCATCGAAAAAACGAGCTGGGACGTGTGGGTCGCTTTCTCCTTGATCCTGCTTTGATTCCTATTTTGAAAGTAAGGCTGGGAAAGAGTTGAATAGAGGGTGTATCAAAAGTATTTTTTAGCTGCTAAGTCCAAGTGCATGGTACATTACGACATGCGTTTTTCCAATTCCAGAAGCTTTTTCTTTAAAGGAATTCCTCCTCCGAAACCTACCATTG
>CAYYPT010000159.1:0-5822 GCA_964473625.1 uncultured bacterium
TGAATTACATGCCCAAAAATTTCTGACTTCGGATATACTAACCCATATATCAATGGCATTGCTATAGATACTGATATTGTTCCATATTTAAAAACAGGACTAAGTCGAAAATTCGGCAAGGCAATTGGATGGCTGAAAAAAAGCATAAAGAAATAATTAACAAAATATACAAAAGTAGTTTTGAAAATACCCTGTTCCGTGTATCTTCTTGCTGAAGTGAAGGTAGATAAATTGTTTATGAAATCAATATCTCCTTCTTTAGAAATTCTTTTTGAAATATCTGTATCCTCACCATAAAATTTTATAGATTTATTAAACCCACCAATCTTCTCAAGAGCTTTCCTTCTAATAGCAAAATTTGCCCCAAAAAGCACTCCTGGGATCTTTAATATTTTAAGTAATTTACAATATATTGGGAAAAAAATTTTAAAGAAAAATCTTGCAAGTAGATTAATCCCCCAATTCCCATCATAGAAAAAGAAAGGATTGCTTACCGCTACTACATTCTCGTGTTTCTCAAAATGCTCAAAAATCCTTGAGAGATATAATGGTGGTATTTTCATATCAGCATCAAGATAGACGAGTAAATCACCTCTCGCAATCCCTCTACCTTTTTCTCTTGCTCTAGGCAGCCCAACTCCTGATTCAGAAATCACTCTCACGCCAAGAGTTTTTGCAATTTCTGCAGTTTTATCTGTACTTCCATTATCGACTACTATTATTTCGTAATTACTAAAGTCTTGCAATTTTACAGACCTGATGCAGGACTCAATATATTTCTCCTCGTTACGAGCAGGTATAATAACTGAAATTTTTATACCTTTTTGCTTCCCCATTTTTGGAACCATATTCTTTTCCCTTTCTTTTTGGACTGCCTAAGATTTGTGAAACTTCAACTACTTATTGAAACAATCAATTACTGTTTTCAAATAGACAAACATAGCACCTTTGTTTATTTCTCTTATTAATAAACTTTCTTCTGAGTTTCCCATAAAAGTCTCAAGAACATATTTTAAAATTTCTGGCTGAGGATAACTACTGACTATCTTTTCAACAGTCTCTACAAAATCAACATCCGATTCATCTTCAAGATATTCAAGCATCTTCATGTTTGTTTCTTCTACATTATCTAAAACTTTCCGCGTAATTTTGGGCAGCGGAGCATCGCCCTGTAACATTGTTTGCTATATCCCTATTCCTAAATAAAGCAATAGTTCCCTCTCATCTTGATTCAAAGTATCTCCTCCGACTGCCATTAGATAGACAAGGATAAATGGCTGTTCTCTGGACATAAGATTAACCAATTGCCGCGCTTCGTCAGGAGACATTTTCTCCATCTTTTCCCATGTTTTTTTAACAATACTTGCAGGTATAGGTTTCATTAAAATTTCCTTTTACTCTATGAGTTCACTCTAAAAAGCCCTAAAGGGCTTCGGAAAATGATTATTTACTCTTTTCCCCCGACATAAATGTCGGGGCTATTCCCTTGTTTTGTTGCTAATTAGCTCCGTCCTTCAGGGCGGAGGATAAATCAAACAACCAATATTACATAGGGGGCTTTAGCCCCTTTTTAGAGTAAACTCATCTATTGATCATTCAAATCTTCCTTTCCATTCCTTTTTTACTCGCTTCCGCTCCGGTATAATTAGTTCTAAAATAATAAGAAACAAACCAAAACCCAGCAGCCATTGAAATTGATCTTCAAACTGTGCAAACTGTTTTGAGGCTAAGGATTTTTTCTCCATTTTTGAAATATCGCTATATATTCTGTCTAGTTCCACCTCCCCAGAGGAAGCTCTGTAATATTTTCCACCAGTTTCCAGCGCAATCTTTTCCAGTGTAAGCTCATCTAATTTCGTCATTACTACGTTCCCGTTTCTGTCCTTTTTGAACCCTATACGATTTCCTTTTGCGTCAGTAAGGGGAATAGGAACACCTTGCGAAGATCCGATGCCCACAGTATAAATTACTACCCCTTCTTTTGCCGCTCTCTTAGCCATCTCTACCGGTTTTCCAATATGATCTTCACCATCAGTAATGAGAATTAAAATTTTGTGTTTTCGTTCCTTTTCCACAAAAGAATCCATTGCCTTCTGAATCGCCTCACTAATTGCTGTCCCTGGAACCGGAATGATATCGGGTTCTATAGCATCTAAAAACATTTTTGCTGCACCATAATCTAAGGTCAGAGGGCATTGAACAAAGGCTTTACCGGCAAATGCAATAATACCAACACGATCTCCCTGAAGTTTATCAATAAGCGAACTAATTTCATGTTTTGCTTTTTCTAATCTATTCGGTTTAATATCCTCAGCCATCATAGAAAGAGAAACATCTACAGCAATTATAATATCCTGGCCTTCCCGCTTGACAGTACGCATTTTTGTACCGTACTGAGGCCGGGCCAATGTTAGAGCAAGAAAGAAAACCCCTGTTATTAAAAGAGCTGCCTTTGTTATCTGGCGTTTCCGACTGACAGAACTGGATAATTTCTGAACCAAATTCAAATTCCCAAAAAGTGCCATGGCTCTACGTTTTTGACGAAAAGCATAAATAAAAAAACCAATAAGGATAGGAATCAATAATAACAGATAGAGAAAATTTGGAAACGCAAAACGAAACACCGAAAACTCCCTATGTTATGTTTCCATAAAAACTCAGGACAACCGTAATGTTACATGAACTATATTTATATTTCTCAGAGTTTTAAGGTATCTTCCTCAACTTTGTATTAGCAAGCCCTATCTCTCCGAGCAGCAAAAGAACAGCTCCTCCGACAAAATAATAAAACAGTTCAGAATACCTTGTATATTCCTTTACCTTGATTTTTGTCTTTTCCATTTTATCAATTTCCTGGTAGATTTTGTTCAAACTCGCCCTGTCAGTTGCTCGGAAATACTTACCACCTGTCATGTCAGCAATTTTCTGAAGTGTTGTTTCATCAATATCAACACGCATGGGAACGTATCTCTTACCAAAAAATGGATCGTTAACTGGATAAAGTGCTGTTCCTCTTGTCCCAGCCCCAATTGTATAAATTCTGACATCAAAAGCCTGAGCCGTTTGAGCAGCAGTTATTGGATCAATTTCACCTCTGTTGTTTCTACCATCAGTTAGGAGAATAATAACTTTTGATTTAGCTTTACTGTTTCGCAAACGGTTCACTGCTGTGGCCAAGCCCATACCAATGGCAGTTCCATCTTCAATCATACCAACGTGGATCTGATTTAAAAAGTTGAGAAGAATTCCATAATCAATTGTCAGGGGACACTGAGTATATGCTTCCCCTGCAAATACTACCATTCCAATTCTATCATTCTTTCTTCCTTTAATAAATTCGGCAGCAACCTGTTTTGCAGCCTCAACCCGATTGGGCTTTATATCCTCCGCCAGCATCGAACTTGAAATATCCATTGCTAAGATAATATCAATTCCTTGAGTAATAACTTCCTCTCCTTTAATGCCCGATTGAGGGCGAGCAAACCCCAGAATAAGAAGAGTGAGCACAAACAGCCTCAAAATAAAAAGAAGATGTCTGGCTTGCACTGAAGAGGCTCTTTGAATTTCTTTTACAAAACCCAGATGGGAAAACTTAAGTGTTGCTCCTCTACCCTTTTGTTTTTTAAAATACCAGAATATGAGTAAAGGAATCACAAGTAATAACAACAGAAATTGTGGATCAGCAAAACGAAAAAACATCTTTATTGTACTATCCTTCTTTTTCTTCCTGGTTAACTAAATCCTCTTCCAGTTTTTCCTGATTCTCCTCAGAAATTTCTTCCTCAATAAGTACTTTGGTTCTATCTACAATAGCATAGGCAAATTTTATAATTTCGTCGTTCTCGTCCTGGGAAGGAATGTGTTTTGCAAATTTTACCAGATCGCACTTATCAAAAAAATTCTTAAAAAGCTGAAAATCCTCTCCATTAACTCCTGCTTCTGACAATTTTCTCAATACATCCGTTGTGGTCATCTCCATAGCCACAATAAAATAGCGTCCCTCTATATATTGACGGATAATTTCAGAAATTTCTATATAAAATCGTTTGATTTCACCCTTTGCCAGAAGATCTGAATTTTGGAGCTTATCCAGGGCTTCGTAAGCAAGCTCATGTGGAGGGCGGATAGGTTCCGGCCTGGTAGGCAAAAATGTCTTCCCCTCTTTCTTACGGCGATAAATAATAAAACCAAATACCCCTAGAGCAACAAGTATAATTCCAAGAACAAACCATCTTATCAAATACCACCAGTTTCTGGGAATTTCCAGAGGTGGTTTAATATCGCGGATATCCCCTTCTTTGCTGGGTTTCATACTCTCTACAATAATCTTTATTTTTTCGGTAGTTAACGTTTTGGGTATTGAATCCCCTGGAACAGTATAACTTACAGTTAGAGGGGGAATTTCAAATTCCCCGGTAAAAAAGGTGGAAATAGTGTAATCCACAGTGGAGATAATTTTATCGCCTTTCTTTTTTGGCTCATGAACATGGTAATCACGAATTTCAAACCCTCCGAGATTAGCTCCTAAGCCGGGCATCTTAACCTTTACGTCTCGGTTATGAGTTACTGTTACTGTATATTTGATAAGATCACCAATTGTAATTCGTGATTTGTCCACCTTGGAAGAAACCGATATTACACCTTCCTCAGCCCAGGAAAAAACAGCAACAAGACCTATAAATATTAAAATCTCTTTTTTTAACAAATTTATCCTTCTATCTCCATTGATTTCCATATTCTACCCAGATTTATTTCACCAGATCATCGTAAATTTCTACTTTCTCTGCTGTCATCATCCTCTGAAGTAAATTTTCATAAGCCTTTTTCTGCTTTTCTCTCAAGAGATCATCGGCAACTTGCTTTCGGACTTCCGCAAAAGGTTTTTGCCGCTTTACCTTGCCATTTTTATCCTTTTCTACATATTTGTCCTTGTTAGCTTTATAGTAGAGTTCAAGATCATCATTGGAGATTTTAATTTGATCGGCAATTTCCTGTTGGAGATACTTCTGCACCATAAGACTTTTCTTGGCCTGAAATGCGCCTTCAATTACATCTTTATCCTTATCCAGCCCTTTTCGTTTGGCAGCATCATAGAAAAGTTCTGTTGCAATATACTGCTTCAAAAAATCAAGTTTTGCTTTTTTGGTTTTAAATTGAGACTTAAGATAATCGGGGAGCTGTTCGATATGATATTTCAGATCTCCTGAAGTAATTTTCCGGTCTCCAATTTTAGCAATCACTGTGCCCGGATGAGATTTCTCTACTTTTTCGGGTTCCAGACTTGTTGCTTCATCAAGAGCCTGTTTTGCATCAGCCGACCGCTGTAATCTTTCGAGACAAGCTACAATTTTCTTTTCAACCTGAGGCATGAGTGTACTGTTGGGGAAAACATGCTTGACTTTCAAATAGAAAGCCATAGCATTATCATAATCATGAAGGCGATCAAAATAAATATTACCAATGATAAAATTTATATTAGCCCTCTCATTATCATTAAGCTGGTAGAGATCCAAATAACGCTGATACTCACGAATGGCTTGAGAATAAAGTTCACGATTGTACAGTGCATTAGCATATTCACGGATCTTCTCACCACTCACATTGGGTTGTTTTTTACCTGAACAGCTCAATACAAAAATTCCTAATATGAGACTCAAAAGAAGAAAGTAATATCGTTTCATAGTTTCTATCCTCTTTTAGTTATTACATATTACTCACCGCGGAGACGCGGAGGACGCAAAGTCTAAAGATTATTGACTACCCGCTTTATTCCTCTCTTCAAAACAGGAACGTTAAAATTGATTAATAACCCAAGTTTCAGA
>CAYYPT010000159.1:5832-6223 GCA_964473625.1 uncultured bacterium
ATGAGACTCAAAAGAAGAAAGTAATATCGTTTCATAGTTTCTATCCTCTTTTAGCTAAGTACTCTATTAAGTGCCTAAAGTTTAAACAATTGGATAATTTAGTAATTATCTAATCTTTCCTGTTTCCAATCGACGTAAACATGGCAAGCAATTCACTGCATTCCTTATAAACAGATTCTATTTTTTATCTTGTTCTTAAAATCTGCTCTGCTTCTGGCACGATTGGCTTCAATTGCAAACTCAAGTGTCCGCTTTTCCAGTTTTCTGGCAAATGTTTTATTGTCCAACTTTAGTTCACTTTAGCCACTTCTAACTTTCTCTTAACGAAACCTTTTCGCCCTCATTCTGAAAAATTTTATAAGAGGCTCAAAATAGGATTCGTCTGTCCGAA
>CAYYPT010000160.1:0-3381 GCA_964473625.1 uncultured bacterium
ATAAAAAGAGTCAGGATCGCAGCATTCCTTCCATCTCTTCCAACAATTTGAATTAAGGCCCACATCACAGGCACCATTCCTGTAGCTCGGGGTGAAACAGATTCTACATCCTTTGTAAATTTTTCCATAAATCTAGTATTAGCCCAAACATTTTCCTTTGGGTAAAGCGTAACAAGAAATCTGGTTCTATTTTTATTGGCATATCTCTCGATTATTGATTGAGGAAGATCATTTAAATCAATCACCTCTTTGTTTGAGAATATTTTTACGAGACTATAAAAATAGGAGGAAAATATGCTGTGATATTCGGTCAATCTGGGGATATATTTAATTTTATTTTCTTTCAAGTCTTTTATCATTTTATCTATAAATAAATTATCCGATCCGGCATACCCGACTATTTCTGCACATTTCTTTTCAAGTCTTTCTTGCCCCTGAAGATACGCCATGTCCTGAATTTCCATAACGTTCAATTTTAATCTTTCAAGCTCAGAGTTAAATTTATTTATATCAAATTTGTGATTTTTTCTTTTCCTCCAATTCTTCTCGAGACTTTCCTGGATATGATCTATAATCGCTATTTTTGAATCTACTTCAGAAAGATCCGGTAGGTACGAAGAAATATCTTCGACCGTTGCAATAGACTGTAAACTTTTTGCAGCCTTAGCAAATTTTCTTGACTCATCTATAGACATTGCAGTGATAAGAGCATAGTCAGTTGATAAGTCAAATTTCTTTAACACTGTATCCTGCAGAGCAATAGATTCCAGCCCTTTTGCTTCCATGTTCAAATAGTTATAATCAAATTTTATGTTTAAAGCTAAATATAACATGATCCCAGTAATTACCAAGAAGCATATCAATGAAATAACAGGTTTTTTTGATATCTTACCTGCAAAGCTTCCAAGTGCTTTAAATCTAACATCCCTTACTTTTACTATTTTACCCTTCTTCTCTCTCCTTTTTTCTCTAAAAACAAAAAGCGTAGGTAAAAGTAAAAAGGTCACAACTAAAATAGCCAGAAGACCTGTGCTTGATACTATTCCCATTTCTTTCATACCACGAGAGTGAGCAATGGTAAGACAGAAAAAAGCGACAGCAGTTGTAAGGGCACCTGTAATTATACCACTTCCAGATTTTTTATACATGAATACAAGAGAATCGTAAATGCTTTCACCTCGAGACCTTGCTTCTGTAAAAGATGATATTATATGAATCGAAAAATCTATTCCAAGCCCCATTAATATTATAGCAAACATTGATGTCATAATATTTAACATGCCAACTGTTATGCAAGCAACTCCAGATGCCCACAATACACCAAGAATAAGAGTTAGAATTGCAAAAAGTGGTGCAACAATCATTCGGAATGCGATAGTTATAATGGCAAATATACCTATAATAGAAAGTGTGCCTGTAACGTTCAGACTCTCCTGAGATGTTACCATTTCATCTCTGGCCAGTGGGATAAAACCTGTCAGTCCAACCTTAATGCCCGGATACATTTTTGCTTTTTCTTTAACAAGATTTTCTATTTTGTTAGTTGCATCTATAACCTTATCGAGATCCATTATGGAAAAGGTAGGAACAACATTCATAATAAGGGTAGATTTGTCATAGGATATAAAATATGGATCTCCAAGTAAAAGTTTATCTATCCCTGATTTAATTTTATCTTCATTGGAGATTTTACCCGAAGCGTAACCATAAAGTGATTCAAGCCAGACTTTCATTCCGTCAATTGCTAAAATTGCCTGATCTTGTTTTTCTCTTGTTGAGATCGATTCTTCTTTTCCTACATATTCTTTTTCAAGAGAATTATTTAAATTTTGAGTAAAATCATCAAGAAATGGACTAAGAAACATATCCTTCGAATCTTCAAGGTCACTTTTTTTCATAATCATAAAAGCATGATTTTTTAAAAAATCTATTTCTTGCTTGTAGTCAATCCGTTTAATCAGTCTTTCTCCATTTTTACTTTTTACCTGACTTATGATCGGATCAATCTCATCGGCAAAGTTTTTAATTTCATCTTCCTTGCCCTGAATTACAACGACCATATTTGAGGCGCTTGAGAAATCCTTTATGATATTATCAAATTCAACAGTTCGTGGATCGTCCTTGGGCAGTAGATCAGACCATCTCATTGTAGTTTTAAGATTTGATGCGAAATAGATAAATATCACTGTAAATAGTGCAAAAATTGCCATTACTCTCCATGGATGTTTCGCCTGAAATCTTGCAAGGGTTAATAAAATCTTTTCTCTCATTTTTTAATCTCCTCATTATTTCTTTAGACAGGCAGTAAAGTGATCGATTACAGAATTTGTTAAATCTTTTATTGTGAAAAGCTCAGGGCTCATAATCCATTGAAGCGTTAGTCCATCCATAGAAGCAATCAAAATTGATGCTTCCATCATGCTATCGCAATTCCTGAATTCACCTTTTTCAATTCCTTCCTGTATTATTTCTGCTATTAATAAGCGGAAATTTTGATAAAAACTTTTAAGGTCAATAGAGCCTAAAATGTCGGGGTGATTACTTTTTACTCCTTCTGCCCAGAAATCCATAATAACTTTTATTAAACCTTCGCCAAACCTTGTAAATTCATCCATAATAGTTTCAATCAGCATTCTAATTTTTTCTGAGGGTAATATATTTTTATTGCTAAGTTCATCTATAAACTTATTCATTCCCTTGAGTAAAAACTCAAATCCCTTACCAAGTAGTTCCTCTTTTGATCTGAAATACTCATAAATGGTTCCTTTTCCAACCCCAGATTCCTCAGCAATATCTGCCATTTTCGTCTTATAAAAACCTTTTCTTGCAAATACCCGAAGTGCTGCGAGTAAAATTTCTTCTTTCTTTTTAATTTTATCGACTTTTCTGGGCATATGACAATATCTTCTTTGTTGACCGACCAGTCGGTTATAATATAATTAACTTGACAAAAATGTCAAGAAGTTTTTAATTCAAAAGTACTCTCCTAAAAATCATTCAATGTATCGAACAGGGTGTGGCGAGTTGATTTTCTGGTTGTTTGATGGTTCCCCCTATTTTCTAAGACCACTAACACCTCTGAGAACTCGTATCAACCAGTATTTTACCCTAACTTTACATCAACCATTCCAAAAATTTGTTTAAATCTCTCCTCTTTAAATACCCCTCTCGTTTGGCTCTCTGAAAAAGCTCCTCTAACAGTTTCTCTGAACCTGACTCCCCAAGACGTTTCCTGAATCTGGTTAAACTAAAACTGTATTTCAAATAATACAATCCTACCATCATAAGTCTTACCAAAGTTTTCTTCAAAAAATGACCAATCAATCTGTAATTTATGCAATTTATTTGTCTTTTCAAGGAACTATTTTAAGTGAAAAATAA
>CAYYPT010000160.1:3481-6215 GCA_964473625.1 uncultured bacterium
AAGCAATCACTTCTGTACAAGTAACAACGACTTTTTGGAAATAACCGATAAGTAAAAAGAGAACTAATCCTGCATCATGTTTCCACGAAATTTATTCTTTGTTCGCTGAGAAAATCCATATTACTGTCCATGTCTATTTTTGCCTTGATTTTTATCTACTTTTTTTTAGTTTAGTGATTATGAAGCGAATTATTTTTCTTTCTTTTCTTTTAGTAATTTCCACTGAAGTTCTGGCACAAAGTCCTTTTTCGTCTAAAATTGATTCTCTTATTTTGAAAGGTATTGACCAGACGTTCTTCTGTAAATTTGATTCTGCCATGCTAACTTTTCAAAAGATAATTGATCGACATCCGAATGATCTTGTTGGTTATTTCTATCAGGCTGCTACCCTCCAATCAGAAATGATGCATTACGAAACAGATATCTGGGGCAAAGATTTTGATCAGCTTATCGATAAAGCTATTTTATTGGGTAAAAAGGAAATCGAAAATGGTGATGATGATCCCTGGACCTATTTTTATCTGGGTAGTAGTTTTAGTTATAAGGGACTTTATCAAGCTAAAACTGGCAATTATATCTCGGGTTTTATGAGCGCCAGAAAAGGATTGAGTTATCTAAAAAAAGCTGTAGAGAAAGATTCCACGCTCTACGATGCTTATCTCGGATTAGGAACTTATAAGTACTGGTCGGGTCGTTTTTACAAATATTTGAAATGGCTGCCATGGATTCGAGATGAAAGGGAAGAAGGCATCCGGATGGTAAAGTATTCAGTAAGTAGGGGTACTTTTTCTCACTGGGTAGGAATAAATTCCCTGGGCTGGATCGAGTATGATCGAAAAAATTACTGGGGAGCACTTGCTCTTTTTCAAAAAGGTCTGAAAAAATACCCTGGCAGTCCATTTTTTATCTGGGGAGTGGCGGATTCCTACTACCGTCTTGGCAATTTTGTGAAAGCGGTGGAGATTTATCAAAAACTTCTCACATCTATACTGAGTGCCTCTTTGAATAATGGATATAATGAAATTGAGTGCCGTTTGAAGCTGGGTATGTCTTACTATACACTTGGGCAGTATAAAAATGCACTCTACCAGTACAATGCCATTCTAAAAAGAAAAGTGGAAAAGAAAATTGCCAGGAGGCTCAAAAAACATTACCGTTTAGCAAAAGAGTATAAAAAACGATCTCTTAAGGCACTAAAAAATGGAGGGAGAAGCCATGATACTACATCATGAATTTGTAAAGAGTGCCAAGAAGTACGGTAAAAAATTGGCCATTATTGATCGGACTACAGGCACAAAGGTAAGCTATTCAAAAGCACTGATTGCATCGCTTATTCTTGCAAAGAAATTTAAAAAGTACAAAGGGAGTTTTATCGGTATTATGATTCCTACATCTGCGGGATCTTTTCTTTCTATATTGGGTGTGGTGATGGCCGGGAAAGTCCCTGTTATGATCAATTATTCTACTGGTGCAGCTGAAAATTGTGAATATGCCCAGAATAAAATAGGATTTAAAACCATCATTACTTCCCAGGCCCTTTTGGAGAAAATCAACTGTCGTTTCGTGGATGGAATGGTTTACATAGAGGATATAATGAAAGAAATTTCGATAACTGATAAACTTTCGGCAGCATTGAAATCTAAACTTCCGACTAAGATAATCTGCAATTCATTTCCTCCGGCTGATATTGATGATACCGTTGTAATTCTCTTTACCAGCGGAAGCGAGAAGGAACCCAAGGCTGTCCAGTTAACCCACAGGAATATAGGATCCAATGTAATCGATGCAATAAATGTTTTCAAGCTGACCAGTGAAGATGTAATTATGTCTATTCTACCGTTATTTCATGTGTTTGGATACACAACTAATTTCTGGTTACCCCTAATAGGGAAAATGACAGCTGTTACGTATGCCAATCCTTTAGATTACAAAAAGATTCCAGCTATTATACGAGAGGAAAAAGTAACAATGATAGCCGGCACTCCTATCTTTTTTGCCGGATATCTGCGAGAATCAAAACCCGGTGATTTTGAGTCACTCCGAATAATTGTTGCTGGAGCGGATAAGACTCCTGATTGGTTAAGGCACGGCTATATGGAGAAACATGGCAAAGTACTTTTAGAAGGATACGGCACCACTGAGACAAGCCCTGTGGTATCAGCCAATACACCTGAAGATAATCGTCCTGGCAGTATCGGGAAAATATTCCCAAGCGCACAGGTAAAAATAGAAGATATTAATACTGGCGAAGCTCTGCCGCCTGGCAGGGAGGGAAAAATTTTAGTTAAAGGTGATCTGGTAATGAAAGGATATTTTGATGATGTAGAGGAAACTTCCCTCCATATCAGAGATGGTTGGTACGATACCGGGGATATGGGGATGCTGGATGAAGATGGTTTTCTCTGGCACAGAGGGCGGTTGAAGCGATTTGTTAAAATTGGTGGTGAAATGGTTTCATTGGTAAAAACGGAGAGCCTACTTGAGGAAATTCTTCCTGAGGGAGTAAGCTGCTGTGTGGTCGAAATCCCTGACTCTATGAAAGGAGCCAGACTTGTTGCCGCTGTTACAGAAAAACTCGACGAGAAAAAAATAATAAAAGAATTATCTAAAAAACTTCCCCCAATCGCTATACCCAAACAGTTTGTTGTCTTCCCAGAACTGCCCAAAATGGGAAGCGGTAAACTTGATTTTAGAACTATAACCGATATGGTAAAGAAAAAATTGTTAAAGTAGT
>CAYYPT010000161.1:0-6191 GCA_964473625.1 uncultured bacterium
TCTTGTTTATTATTTTATAATTTAATGGATACCCTTTTTAGAGTGGACTCATCTAATAAAAGATTATAATTTTTTTTACCAATGTCAAGTAAAAACTTAGATTTATTTAAATAACTCAATTTTCTTATATCCCTTTTATAAAGGTAACGCACTCCAGCATTTTATATCTCCCTCTGGCCAAAGGGGGATTATAGGGGGATTCGTTAGATTTTTCTGCTCAGCAATGAATGTCCCTCTCTTCGTAAATTTAAACACACACGGGAATTAGATCCCTCGCTCTGCTCGGAAAGACGTAGAGTATATGTCTTTCTCAAGGTGTGCCGATTTATCAGCACGACGAAGAATCTTTTGCTGCTGAGTGTTGGGGAATAGTTAAATGTCTATTATTCAAAATCTTTGGGGGATCACTCTGGAAAGTTAGATTTATTTTTTCTCAATTGGTATCATGCATAGAAATTTAAGAGTCTCCTTCCCAGTATTTTTAAAAGAGTGTCTCTCGTTTGGCGGTACAAAGACAGCTGTACCTGGTTTTACGGCAACTTCCTTCCCATCACTCCACACAGCTCCCTCTCCCTCAAGAACAAAGAGCTCATGCTCCCATGGATGCTGATGAAGAGGAGTGTTTCCACCTGGTTCTATCTCAAAGAGCCTCATAGCAAAATTTGGTGCATTTTCTTTCTGTGATATGAGCCACCGAATAGTAGTACCATTTGCTCCTTCATCTGTTACTGGTTCTGCTTTAACCTCTCTGTAATCTAAAATTTTCATGCCTATCCTCCCTATTTTAATTAACACACAAACCTATTTTAAAAGAAAAAAAGAGCCTGAGCTTCTTAAAATATAGGAGCCATCTTTTCCTTCGTTTCGATAAATTTCGTAGCGACAATCTGTTTTTTTAACAAGGATTTTAACAAAAGTACTCGGAGCACCTGTATCCCCATATCCTCTCGAATGCCCGGCATCAAGTTGAACTACACCTCTGATCTTTTTAATCGAAGTGGCATGTGTATGACCACAAATATAAGCAACAACTCCTCTTTCTCTCATAAGTTTCCAAAATCTGTCTCGGTTTCCAGAATACTTATTTAACGAATTAGTTTTGTGACGTAATCTTCCCGAGTCCATATCGGGAAATGGAAAACCAGGTTCATGACCGAAAACAAATATGTATTTCTTTTTGTTCTTATTAAGATCTTTAACCAGCCAACTGTAAGTTGCATCAACAATGTCTCCATCTGTACCTATATCTGAACGGCCATCGCAATACTCATTTATAACAACAAAATGGGCATTACCATAGTTAAAAGAATACATGGTTTCACTACAACCTTTTGGTCCCCGGTTAACTATGTATGGCAACCCGGTAATATACTTGCGTAAATAGGCCATATCTTTTTCTGTCTCAACTTCGTGGTTTCCCACTACCGGATACCAGAGGTAATCTTTCCCAAGCACTTTTGAAATTGTAGTGCGAACATACCATGGCGGATCTATATCGCCGGGACTTATCATAAAGGCTCCTTTTCCCCTTTCACGAATTGCTTCACAAACTCCAAGAAAATATTTGGGGTTTTGATATTCAGGACCAGCAAATTCTCTCATATCGGCAGTCACAATAAAAGAAAATTCTTGATCCTTCTGCTCTTGTGCGTGGAGAGACCCAAATAAGAGAAAAAGGGAGAAAAATCCTAACCCTAATATAGTTTTAAATTTCCTCAAAAGAAAAATACGTATTATCATTGTTACTTCCTATAAATTTTAAGAATCGAGACTTTTCTCTGCCCATATCTGAACTAAATTCACCAATGTTTCAACGGCCTTTTCCATTGCTTGAAGAGGTATCCATTCAAGCTTGCTGTGAAAATTCATTCCACCAGTAAAAATATTTGGTGTGAGCAGACCTTTATAACAAAGTTTTGCTCCGTCTGTTCCACCACGAATAATCTGGAGTTTAGGTTCAATTCCTGTCCGTTTAACTGCCTCAAGTGCATACTCAACAGTTCTGAGATCTTCTTCTAACTTGAACCGCATGTTTTTGTACTGTTCTTTTATATCAAGATCAATTTTAGCTTTAGGATACTTTGCAGCAATTTTCTTTTGGATTTCCTTGAGTCTCTTGCTTTTTGTCTCTATACCCTCCATTTCAAAATCACGAATAAGAATCTTAAGATTTGCACTTCCCACTCCTCCATCCAAAACATAAGGATGAAGATAACCTTCTCTTTTTTCTGTCGTTTCTGGCGCTGGATCATTCCCCAGTTCTTTAATTATATCGGCAATAATTCGCAGGGCATTGACCAGCCTTCCTTTAGCATACCCTGGATGAACATTAATACCTGTTACTTTGAAAGAAGCCAGAGCAGCATTGAAGGTCTCATTTTCAATTTCCCCTAATTTTTCACCATCTACAGTGTAAGCAAAGTCCGCTCCAAATTTCTTGACATCAAAGTACTTGGTCCCATTTCCGACCTCTTCGTCAGGTGTAAAACCAACCCTGATAATACCATGAGGAATATCAGGATGCTGCTTGAGAAAATCAATCATAGTAACGATCTCAGCAATACCTGCTTTATTATCTGCGCCCAACAGAGTTGTACCATCAGATGTTATTATATCATTGCCGATATTATTCTTGAGTTCAGGATTATCTTTCACTTTAATGATCTGTGTTTTATCACCAGGTAAAACAATATCGCCTCCTCTATAATTCTCATGAAGAATGGGCTTCACATCTTTACCTGAAACCTCTGGTGAAGTATCAACATGGGCTAAAAAACCAATCACAGGAACTTTTGATGTCTTCTCATCAGAAAGATTGCTGGGCAATGTTGCCATAACATAACCATACTCGTCCATCTCAGCATCCTCGAGCCCAAGCTCCTTTAATTCCTTAACCAAAAGTTCAGAAAGAACCTTTTGTTTCTCAGTGCTGGGATAGCGGTCCTCTACATCTTCCTGTGACTGGGTATCAATTTTTACATACCTAAAAAACCGGTCCAATAAGTCCTTGCGCATAATCACCTCCTAATATTGACGATAGACTTTTGTAAATCTTCATCTGTAGGATAAAAACAACAAATATCAAAAAAATAAATAAATTTATCAAAGTCAAGATATTTTTTCCTATTGTGTATAAGCGTTAACTGTGTAAGTCACTTGCCCGATTTAGTTTACTAAATTATTACTCGATTCTATTCTCGGGGGACAAGTACACTTCTGCCTGAACACTTGGAGAAGAATAGGGACCATTCAATATGGATGCTATAGTCAGGCATGATGAATTATCGCAAAAGACAATTTCTTTTGGCTTGATATTAAGCTACCGTACCCTTAGGAGATATTTTCTTTGTCGATTATTTCCTGACACTCAAGCAGAAAATTCTTCGTTGTGCCGATGAATCAGTGCTTCTTAAGAAAGACGTATATTCCATGTTTTTCCAATCGGAGCGAGGAACCTAATTCTCCTGTGGCTTGAAATTTAAAAGGAACATTCATTGCTGAGCAGAACAATTTATTGCTCTGAAACACTTATGAAAGGAATATAAAAAATGGGGGCTACTCAATTACTCAAATAATCTTTTTTGCTTGACTTTCACAAAATAATTTTTATTTTTACTTCCTAATATCTCAACCTAAAAATAACTATTGGGTAGAAGAAAATGAGAACTGTAGTAAAATTTGGTGGAACTTCAATCAAAAATGAAGCAAGGATAAAACTTGCAGCCAAAAATCTTACAAAGCTTGTAAAAAGCGGTAAACAGGTTATTACTGTGGTTTCGGCTCAGGGAAATACAACCACTCGTTTAATCCAAACAGTAGAAAAAATAACAGACGGCCAGTTGGCTTCAAAATCATATTTGGAATATCTCGCTATGGGCGAAAAGATGTCATGTCATCTTCTGACTCTCGCGCTTGAGAAGTATGGGATAAAAGCTGTCGCCATAACACAGGACATGAAGGAATTCCCGCTTGTGTCACTACTACCTTCTCAGGAAACCACTACAACATCCAGCAAGAAAACAAACGAATTTAAACATTTTGTTCTGGATGAGGAAGCTATAAGAAATAAAATGGAGAGGTACATTAAACCCCTTCTTGAACAAGGTGTTGTACCAGTAATAGCCGGATTCTTCATTGTAGATGCAAAGAGAAATTTAATAAGCCTTGGAAGAGGTGGAAGCGATATCACTTCATTCCTGATTGGAAAATACCTGAACTGCGATGAGGTTATAATAGTCACAGATGTAGCCGGTGTTTTTTCCTCTGATCCAAGGCAGGTAAGCAAGGCTGCCGTGATAGATCAAATTTCTGCCGATGATCTTGTGCTCCTTTCACAAACTGGAGCACAGGTTCTTCACCCAAATGCTCTTAGGTTTAAAACAGATACATTCCAGGCCAAAATTGTACATTTTAAAAAACTTGGCAATTACATAGAAGCAGGTACAACAATCAAAGGGACAGTAAATACTAAGATTCAAGCTCACAAAAAGAAACTTACTCTTTTCACTTTTACGGGAAAAAATCTTTCTGAAAAAACTAAACTTTTCTTTTCCCTTTTAGAATGGCTCGTAGCAAAAAATCTTTTTATACATTCCTTATCTACAGGTACGAGTTTTATATCTTTATACTTGGAGGGTGATATTCAAGATTTTGTCTATCAGGAGTTGCATGAGGAATTTATAAGAAAGAAAAAATTCTTCACTGGCCTTGCAAAACTTACTGATGTAGGTGAAATAAAAATATCAAACCATCTTTTTGTAGAATCCCCGGGAATGATCTCAATGATAAGCAGTATACTTTTTAGAGAGGGAATAAACATTATTGAAATGATAACCGCACATACTGATATAGTGGTATACGTAAAAAGTGAACAGATTAGAAAATCAGTGAAAATTCTTGAGCAAAAACTATTATCAACGAACCAAAAATAAAAGTGCGAAAATGCATTATTTCAAATTCATTGATAATTATCTTTATTGTGAAGAAGTAAAGGTAGAAGATATTTGCAACAACAATATTGAAACTCCTTTTTTTCTCTACAGCAAAAGGACGATAGAAGACCATTTTACAAAGCTCGATCAGGCTTTCAGCGATATTGCTCATATTATATGTTATTCGGTTAAATCCAACTCAAATCTCTCGATTCTTAAAATTCTTAAGAATCTTGGTTCAGGTGCTGATATAGTTTCTGGGGGTGAGCTCTTCAGAGCTCTAAAAGCAGGCATTGAACCTCAGAAAATTGTCTATTCTGGAGTTGGTAAAACTGACGAAGAAATAAAAGAAGCAATAAATGCTAATATTTTAATGTTCAATGTAGAATCGGAAGAGGAAATAGATGTCCTTGATGAGATTGCTGGCAAACTGGGGAAAAAAGTCGGAGTTGCTCTACGAGTCAATCCCGACGTTGACCCTAAAACTCATGAAAAAATAACTACTGGAAAAGAAAAAAATAAATTCGGTATTTCATTACAGGATACCGAGACTATCTATTCCAAGATCAAGAAAAAGAAGAACCTGAGGATTCTGGGAATTGCCTGCCACATTGGATCTCAGATTTTAACACCGGAACCTTACATTAACACAATCAAGATAATCCGTAAAATAATTTTTTCCTTAGCAAAGGAAGGCATTACCTTAAAATATCTCAATATAGGCGGTGGTTTCGGTATAGTGTATAACAACGAAAATCCATCAACTGCTGAAGAGTTTAGAATTGCTATTGATCATTTAATTTCTGACCTGAATCTAACTCTCATTATGGAACCAGGAAGATTTATTGTTGGGAATGCCGGCATTCTTGTTACAAAGGTACTTTTTACAAAAAAAACAGGCAAAAAACGATTTGTAATAGTTGATGCAGGGATGAACGATCTGATACGACCGACTCTCTATGATGCCTTTCATGCTATTCACCCCGTCTCTCCTACAAATCCAACTAAAACAAAAGTTGACGTTGTTGGCCCTATTTGCGAATCAGGTGATTATTTTGCTAAAGACCGAATGCTTCCAGAAGTAAAACGTGGTGATTTTCTAGCTATAATGAGCGCTGGTGCCTATGGATTTTCTATGTCCTCAAATTACAATTCCAGAAGGAGAGCAACCGAAGTCCTGGTGGATAATGAAAAATTTAGAATAATTCGGGAAAGAGAAACATATAATGATCTAATAAAATTAGAATTGTGATGACCAAA
>CAYYPT010000162.1:0-6172 GCA_964473625.1 uncultured bacterium
CTGCCAGAGGAGGATTAACCAATGGGTAACAAAAAAGGGAAAATCCTTGTAGCAGAAGATGAAAGAATTGATCAGATAGCCTTTGAGCGATTTATTAAAAAGGAGAAATTCCCTTACGACTATGTTATTGCCGGCTCTGTCAAAAAAGCCAAAATCATTCTGGAAAAGGAAAAATTTGATGCAGTAGTACTGGATTACATGCTGGGTGACGGCACCGCGTTCGATTTATTTGATAAGGTAAAAGGCGCTCCTATTATTATTGTTACGGGGGGAGGTGGAGAAGAAATAGCTGTACAGGCAATGAAAGCTGGAGCATACGATTATCTGATAAAAGACCCTGAAGGTAATTATCTCAAAACACTGCCTCTCACTGTAGAAAATGCAATAAAACACAAGCTTGCAGAAGATGCGCTCTTTAGATATCAGGAACATCTGGAGGAAGTAGTAAGAGATCGCACATCTGATCTTACAAAACTCAATAAAAAACTATTATCCGAAATTAAGGAACGTCAACGCATAGACGAAGCCCTGCAGGAATCCGAAAGAAAATATAGAGCATTAGTTGATAATTCCCTTGTTGGAATTTATATCACCCAGAATCACATAATAAAATTCTGCAATCAGCGTTTTGCTGAAATATTCGGTTATCAAAATCCTAAAGAATTGATTGGAATACATACTAAAAAATTAGTCACTCCTGAAGATTGGGAACTTGTCGATAGAGAAGTAAAAACAAGAGAAACTGGTAGAGTAAAAACCAGTAACTACGAATTTAGAGGTCTAAAAAAAGACGGAACTATTGTAGATATAGAAGTACTGGGCAGTCGCATTGATTATGATGGAAAACCTGCAATTCAGGGCACACTGATAGATATCACCAAACGAAAACACGCCGAAGCCACCAGGCAGGAAAGTGAAAGACGTTACCGACTTCTTGCAGAAAACCTTACTGATATTATCTGGACTATGGATAAAGATCTTAAATTTTCTTATATAAGTCCTTCCGTCACACGTATTCTTGGCTACAGTGTAAAAGAAGTAAAAAATATGTCATTAAGAGATATTCTAACACCATCCTCCTTAAGCGTTATTGAAAAAACTATTTCAGAAAAAGCTAATCGAGAAAAAGAAAAATCCCAGAGCAAAACTCTTTTACCAACCATGGAGGTTGAATTTAAGACAAAGGACGGTTCTACAAATTGGTTTGAAGTCTCACTGATCTTCCCCCCAGATCAAACGGAAACCTCCTGGGAATTTTTAGGGGTAGCACGAGACATCTGTGAACGTAAAAAAGCAGAAGAAGAAAAAGAAAAAATCAGAGCTCAGCTTTTTCAGGCTCAAAAAATGGAGGCTATCGGGATTTTAGCTGGTGGCATAGCTCACGATTTTAACAATCTGCTTACTGCAATCCAGGGCTGCGCTGATATGGAATTGATGGATGTTGACGAATCTACTTCTTCGTATCAAAATTTAAAAGAAATCCGGGATGCTGCCGATAGAGCTGCCGAACTTACCCGTCAGTTGCTTTTCTTCAGTCGAAAACATCCGATGGAACCCGTTCCACTGAATTTCAACAAAACTATTGAAGATTTATTGAAAATACTCCACCGTTTAATTGGCGAAGACATTGCAATTACTACTGATCTGGAACCTGATCTCTGGACAGTCTATGCTGACCGCGGAACTATGGAACAGGTAATTATGAATCTGGCAGTTAATGCCAGAGACGCAATGCCTGGAGGCGGGAGGCTTACAATTAAGACAGAAAACGTAGTTCTGGACGAGGTTTACTGCAATGTAATCCCCAAAGCACAATGTGGTGAATTTGTTCGTATTACTGTAGAAGATACAGGAATTGGAATGGGGAAAGAAGTCCTCAAACATATTTTTGAGCCCTTTTTCAGCACTAAAGGACCAGGCAAAGGTACGGGGTTGGGTCTTTCTGTTGTCTATGGTATTATCCGTCAACATAACGGTTGGATTAATACTTACAGCGAACCCGATCAGGGTACAACTTTCAGAATATATTTGCCTGCTGTCCATATAAAGTCAGAAGAACAAAACGAAAAATTGACTTCGGCTGAGGAATTAAAAGGCAACGGTGAACAAATATTGATAGTGGAAGATGAAGAAGGCGTTCGGGAGTTCACCAGAAGGGCTCTGGAAAAAGGGGGTTATACTGTTTTTGTTGCAGTAAATGCTTGGGAAGCTTTAGATATTTTTGAGAAAGTAAAAAACCTTGATCTTGTTTTCAGCGATGTAGTACTGCCAGATAAAACAGGAATTGATCTGGCAGAAGAACTCCTTGCCCGAAAACCCGAGTTAAAGATTCTTTTGACCAGTGGTTACACAGATCAAAAATCTCAATGGCCAATCATACAGAAAAAGGGATTTAAATTTCTCCAAAAACCGTATGCTTTGTTAGATCTTCTCCAAACTATAAAGGAAGTTATTAATTCACACTAAAGGAGGGAAAAAACCATGAAAAGAAAACCACTAATAATTGGAACTCTACTCTTTGCTGTAATGTTTTTGCTTTCTTGTTCCATGACATCTCAAATCGTGGTAAAGGTTCAGAAACCCGCTGCAATTTATCTACCGGGAGTTAAAAAAATAGCTATTGCCGACTTCTCCGGCCCAGACAGATCAGGAAGCCAGATTGCTACTATGGTTCAATCCATGCTCATGTCAACACACTATTTTGACATCATGGAACGCAGTGAACTGCGGCGAATTCTGGAAGAACAAAATCTTGGACTTTCAGGAGTTGTTGATGAAACGACCGCTGCTAGAGTCGGAAAGCTCCTGGGTGTTGATGCTCTGATATTTGGAGAAGTAACAACGTATAAAGTTGAACCGGATGAGCGGGGGGTTGAAAAAGTCAGACGAAAAGTGGGAACAGGCAGATATGAATGGGTAGAGCAAAAAAACATTTTTACAGGCAAGAAGAAAAAAGTAAAAAAAGAAATTATGAAGACAGTCCTAGTGGATCAACATTACCGAATTCGAAGAGGTACTGTCGCTATCAATTTCCGGGTAGTCGGTGTTGAGACCGGAAAACTTCTGGCTGCAAGAAGCGATTCCAAAAGTTACAGCAGCGGTAAAGTAGTAGAAGGAAGCTGGAAAACACTGAAACCCAAGGGAGAAATTCTTGCAGATCTTTCAAGGGCTCTCTGTCAGAAATTTGTGCATTTAATTGCTCCCTATTACGTTACTGAAAAACGAGTTATTGAACCGGGCAGAGGAGATATAAAGGTTGGAATGAAATATGCACAGGCCGGATTGTGGCCAGAAGCTACTGAGGCATGGAAACGTGCAGTTGTAGAATTCCCTAAAAATCCAGCTGCTTTTTACGATCTGGGATTATCCTACGAAGTTCAGGGAATGTTAGATAAAGCAGAAAAAGCGTACCAATCTGCAGTAAGGTTAAAACAGAAAAAACTCTACATGGAAGCACTTGCCAGAATTCGCAGGGCCAAAAGAGAACATGAAAAATTGATGAAACAGTTGGAAGAAAGAAACATAAAATAAAAATCTAATCTGGTAAAACTCAAATGACAAATACCACAACAGTATTAATTCGAGATTATAAATTTTAACATTTATTTGTAATTTGAATTTTGAGATTTGTTATTTTAACTTCACATGGAGGAAACGATGAAAAAAGATTCCCTATTTCTCAGAGTTTTATTTGTATTCTTTCTAAGCATTTTTATCTCTTTTTCTGCCCGGGCAGGCAAAATCAACATCATGAACGGAAAAGAACATCATGCTCCTGATCGAAGCTACGACGTTCTGAATTACACTTTGAAGCTTTCATTTGATCCACCAAATAAAAAGTTGTTTGGTAAAGAATTTATAACGCTTACACCTTTTAAGTCAGGGTTGGACTCAGTTGTTCTGGATGCAGGGGAAATGGAAATAAACACTGTAAAACTTTCACCAGGGAAAATCCTCCGCTTCAGAAAAGAACCAGAGCATCTTATTGTTTATCTCAACAAACCTTACTCATCTTCAGATACAGTAAAAATAGCAATAGATTATGTTGTGGAAAAGCCCAAAAAAGGATTGTTTTTCATTCTTCCTGGGGAAGGTTCTTCTCCAGAATATTTTGAAATCTATTCCCAGGGTGAAATGGAAGATAATCATTATTGGTTCCCCTGCTGGGATTATCCTAACGACAGAGCCACCAGTGAAATTTTCATTACGACAAAGATTCCCAATATAGCTATTTCAAATGGAAAATTGGTTGAAGTAATCAAAAACCAGAAAGACTCAACCCGGACATTCCACTGGAAAATGAGTATCCCTCACGTTTCTTATTTGATTTCTATTATTGTCGGTAATTATGTAAAAGTGGAAGATCATTACAAAAACATTTCTGTTCAGTATTATGTACATCCCGATCAAAAACTTTACGCAAGGCCAACTTTCGGGCGAACACCCGAAATCATTCAATTTTTCTCTGAGAAAATAGGGTATGATTACCCTTACTCAAAATACGCCCAATCAGTAGTTGATAATCCTATGTTTGGAGGCATGGAAAATATTACAGCTACAACTTTAACTTCTGGTGCTTTGAGGGATCGGAGAAGCCTCATAGACGGCACGAGTGAAAGTTTGACCAGCCATGAATTGTCACACCAATGGTGGGGTGACTTGCTGACCTGCCGTGACTGGACCAGCGCATGGCTTAACGAAGGATTTGCCACCTATTTTGCTTCCCTCTGGACCGAAAAATCAGAAGGGAAAGATGCTTTTGACTATGAGATGAAACGGGCAGCCAGAATTTATATGTCGGAAGATTCCTTGAATTACCGCAGACCTCTGGTGTGGTATAAATACAATAATCCAATGGATATGTTTGATCGTCACGCTTATCAGAAAGGTGCATGGATTCTTCACATGCTTCGCTACGTATTAGGAGATGAACTCTTCTGGAAAGGAATTCATAATTACATTATGACAAATCAGAAAAAGTTAGTAGAAACTCCTGATTTGAAAAAAGCTTTTGAGGAAGGTACAGGTAAAAATTTATACTGGTTCTTTAACGAATGGGTTTATTCTGGTGGTTATCCAAAATTTTTGGTGGAAAAAACGTGGTGCGATTCTCTCCATGCCGTAGCACTGCATGTAAGTCAGACTCAAATTCACGACACTCTCACCACCGTTTTTCGTATGCCAATAAAAATCCAGTCCTGGTTTGGAAATCACCAGCAAACGTATTCTGTGGAAATTTCTACTGCCGATACAACTTTCTATTTAAAGTGCAAAAGAAATCCTGATGCTGTATTGTTTGATCCTGGCAATCATATACTGAAAAAAATCTACTTTAAGAGAAATAAAGACGAATTGTTAGCCCAACTTGCCCACGCAACAGCCGGGATTGATAGATTGGACGCATTAGATGCTCTTAAGGATTCTTATTTGAAAGACAAAGAAGTTCAACATGCCGTTGCCAGCCGTTTAACTTCCGATTCTTTCTGGGTAGTGAGACGTAATGCAGCAAGATTTCTGGGAAATGTAAAAGAAGATTGGGCAAAAGAAATTCTTCTTAAAGCTCTTCACGATCCTAAAAGCCATGTACGGGAAGCTGCTGTTCTTGCATTAGGAAATACTAAGGATTCTACATTGGTGAGCGCTATACAAAATGTTTTCCAAACTGACTCGAGTTACGCTGTACTGGGAGCCTGCATCCAGGCTATTACAGGGATTGATTCCATTAAAGCTCTTCCTCTTCTCAAAAAAGCTCTAACAATGAAGTCATACAATGAAACTATCAGACGTGCAGCAGTCAGAGCTATCGGCAGCCTTAACTCACCGGATGGAGTCGATCTTATATTATCCTATGGAAGTTCAAAATACCCTGTGAGGTTAAGAACAACAGTAATTCGCAGTTTAATGAAAATAGGAAAAGATAATCCCAGAGCTGTAGACTTTTTGATTAAGTGTTTATCGGATTCATCGAACTGGATAAGACGCCAGGCAACTTTTGTTCTTTCACGAATCGGTGGACCCGAAGCAATTGGTCCACTGGAAAAAGCATTCAAGAAAGAAACCAACGAAAGAGTAAAAAAATCCATGAAAATGGCTTTAAAACATCTTAAAAGGAAAAAAGAGATAGCAGGAGAGAAAAATAAATAAATCCATGATTGTAACGCATAGAGAATCG
>CAYYPT010000163.1:0-6077 GCA_964473625.1 uncultured bacterium
ACCTACTCGCAAAGCATAGCCGGGACCATCAGCATAGCTGATGGTTTATGCAGATTAATTGAAAAATCACACCTTACTCGCAGTGATCATAACTAGCAGGAACGCTTGATTTCATTCAATCACCATAAAAAAATCCCACTTTCCGTGGGACATTTTTATAGCTCTAAAAATTTTGTTAAAAAACAAAGAAAAGAAATTATCCCCAAATATCTTTCAACATTACCTCATGGCGGCATTTTGGACAAAGGATTTTAAAAATATCTGGCCGCCTAAGCTCTTCACCAGGAACACCTGACTCTACAGGAATAAGCTCACGCTGAGAAACCAACAACAATGTGGGGTTACCGTAGGCTAAAGTACCCAATCGACGAACCAACCAGCGAAGATGATCTTTTGTGGTAATAACTTCCCCGCAGAGATCACAAACCACAAGTTCTTTCTCAATGGATTCTACTGCCAACTTTCTGTCCAAAAGAGCAAGATCGTACTCTTTTGTCAACTGAATACCTTTCTCTGTTATACAGTGTGCCTGACAATTCCCACAGAAATTGCACATATCGTACCTAAGTTCAATTCTCCTTTTAGTTAGGGTCTCTCCCTTTTTCAGAGGTTCCTCAGGGTCAATAACGCTTATTGCATTAGCAGGACATACTTCTGCACAGGCGCCGCATCCCACACAGTACTCTTCAAAATACTTTGGCTTGCCTCTGTATCCATCGTATGGTTCATGAGGTACGTATGGGAATTTAGTCGTATACGGCTTGGAAAACAGCGACTTAACTGCTTCTCTCAATTCTCTTAATTTTGGATACTTCATTTCTATCTCGAGTTACAAACGTGGTTTATCTCCCCTATCTTCCTTATATTTATCAATAATGCTTTTTTCCCACAATTTTACTCCAAATATGTGGGCACCTCTGGCAAGGGCGTGTGCACCCACAGGCGAGGTGAGAAGCACAAAAGGAATTCCCAAAAGTGCCTTCACACCAAAGCTAGTGAATCCCTGCATAATGAAAATCCCAAAGAGAATCCCACAGGTACCAAAAGTAACACACTTTGTTCCTGCCTGAAGTCTATTATACACATCTGGCAATCGGAGTAACCCTATGCATCCAAAGGCATCAAAAGCTACTCCTATGCCGATAATCACCATACCAATTATTTCATTCCAATTCATAAGCCTACTCGTCTAAGGTCTTGTGAGCAAGATATTTTCCAAGAGCCACAGTACCAATAAAGCTTAAAAAGATCCATGCTAAGGCGACATCAATAAGAAAACCCCGCTTCGTTATTAAAGCAAGAAGAGCTGCAATTCCCACAGCAAGGGTTCCCATTATGTCAATAGCTACCATACGATCCGGTATGGATCGTCCCAGCCATGCCCGGATAAGACATGCAAAACAACAACCAACAAGAATTAAAAAATAGACATTCATCATTTTAGTTCTCAATCAAATATTTTTAAAAGAAGAGACTCAAATCGTCCAACAATGTCCTTAGTTGCTTCTTCTACGTCTGTATGTCGGACATTAATACAGTGTATGTAAAGATACTGATCTTTTAAATCAACAGTAAATGTACCCGGCGTAAGCGTGATAGAATTGGCCAAAAAAGCCTTGCCCATCTCTGATTTTAGTTTTGTTTTTACCTTAACTATTCCAGGGTTAATCGGCATTTTAGGATGAAGGACACGATATGCCACATCAAAATTTGCCTTGGTCATCTCCCAGAAAAAAACTGGAAGATAAACAATAAACCAGAACCATCTTTTAAACTGAAACACTTTTGCTGGTGCACTTACAAAAACATTTCCAAAAATAAGTCCGACACAAATTGCCACCACACCGCCTACAACCAGATTCTCCCAATTAAAACGCCATGTCAACATAAGCCATACAGCAAAAGAGAAGATTGTTAGTATAAATCTTCGCACCTCATCCTCCCAATACCATTTTTGCATACTCAACTCCACCTGCAATAACTTTTGTCGCAGGATCCAGCACCACACTGCGGATATCAGGAATTAATAGTACACCAAGTCCTAAAGTAATTACTGCCAGTATTACCATTGACGCACACATCAAAACAGGCACTTCTTTAATTCCTTTGTAAACTTGTTTCAATGTACCGAAAAAGGCCAATTTCTGTACTTTGAGGTAATATGCCAGCGTTACTATACTGGTTAAAACTGCTACACCTGCCAGTATGTAATGCTTACATTCTACTGCCGCAAGAACAATGAGCAGTTTACTCCAGAACCCGCCCAGAGGAGGAATTCCACTAATGGAAAGAGACGCAATAAGAGAAGTAGCACCTGTAACTGGCATCCGCTGAGAAAGTCCACCCATCCTTTCCATGTCTCTATTATCCGTAGCGTAAACTACAGCTCCTGAATTGAGAAAGAGAAGAGATTTAAAGGCAGCATGATTCAAAAGATGGAAGAGACCAGCTAAAAACCCAAGAGGCGTTCCCAGCCCAAATGCAAATAACACGTAACCAATTTGACTTATGGAAGAATAAGCTAAAAGCCTTTTGAAATCCTTCTGACCAAGAGCCAAGAATGCACCAGCTACCATTGATAGAGTTCCCAGAACCAGGAAAGTAACAAGAAGACCTGGCATTAAAGCAGAACCGAAAACATTGAAGAATATCCGCACCAGCGCATAAACTCCCAGCACTTTTATAACCACCCCAGAAAGCATAGCAGAAATAGGAGCTGGAGCCGACGGATGGGCATCGGGAAGCCACGCGTGAAAAGGCATCACTGCCGCCTTCAGGCTGAATCCTACGAGAAAAAGTATGCCCACAAAAATAACAGCAGGATCAGGCCCGATTCCAGATAGGACTCCTGAAGCATCGGCCATATTAAGTGTCCCTGTTAAATGATAAAAAATAGCAATTCCTAAGAGTATTAATGCTGAAGCTGAACCACCAAGAACTTGATACTTAAAAGAAGCTTCCAGCTCTTCTGCCTCCACACCAAAAGCCACCAGTGCATAGGAAGCAATAGCAGTGATTTCTAAAAAGACAAAGAAATTGAATATATCTCCTGAAAGTACGACTCCATTCAAACCAGCCATCAGCAATAAGAAAAGTGTGTAGTATTTTCCTTTGTCAGTATAGTGCGTCATGTAATTAACGGAATAGAGAGTAGCCAGAAACCCTACCACGTTGATGATAAGAAGCATTAAGACTGTCAGTCCGTCCATCACCATGGTAATCCCAATAGGAATTCCAGCTACTGGCTTCCAGCCTCCGACATTGTACACTATTGTTTTCCCGGAAAATTGGAGAACCCAGAGGGAAAATCCCATTAAGAATGCAGTGGTAAAATTCCCGAATAGATCCGGAAAACCTTTCCAGATTCTGGAAAAAATCGGAGTCAAAAAAGCCATTCCCAATGGAACGATCACAAATAATGGTAATAAAATCATCCGCGAAGCTTCCTGATTTTTCGCACGTCAAAAGTATCGTACTTTTCATGAATTCGCACTGCAAAGGAAACCAGCAGTGCAGTTGTTCCCAATCCAATAACAATTGCCGTTAATACAAGAGCCTGAGGCAACGGATCAACAAATAAGATTTTACCGGTTAATCCCTTTGAAACAATAGGAGCAGTTCCTCCATGTCTGTAACCCACCAGAGCAAAAAACAGGTTCACAGCATATTCCATGATCATCAAAGCGATAACAATCTTGATGAGATTTCGTTTAATCAGAACTCCGTACAAACCTACAAGAAAAAGCAGAATAGCCAGGATAAAAACAATCATAGTTTTTCTCCCAGTTTAACTATAGCCAGGGTTATAAAGATAGAAAATAGTGCCGCAGCTACTTCAACACCAATAGCAATGTTGCAAAGAGGAATAATCCCTGCGCTAAACAGATGCCCTGGTTGGCCAGGATTTACTTTTGCAATAACATTGTAGAAAAAATAAGTTCCTTGTATCAAACCCAGAATAGCCAGAAACCAGAAGAGAGTAATACCCACACTCTCCCATAATGAGGCGTGCCACTTTCTTGCCTCACTCTTCACTTCAGTAGAACCATAAGCTAAAACCAACAGGACAAAACAGCCCGAAATAAGCACACCTCCTGCAAAGCCACCTCCAGGTGTAAGATGTCCGTGGAGAATAACGTAAATACCCAAAAGAAATATAGAAGGAGCCATAAGCTGCGTAATGCGTTTTACAATGAGTGTCATTCCCCTCATGATCGTTTCCTTCCCATTTTTCGGAGTACAGTTACGACTCCTGCCACAGAAGTAAAAAGCACTGTCGCCTCACCCAATGTATCGTAACCACGAAAATCCAAAATCACTGCGGCCACCAAGTTAGTAGCTCCTGTAAGAGATAGACCATGATCTATATAAGTTTCAGCCATTCTTAATACAGGATATCCAAATCTCGGAAGATGTTGAAATGCTTTCACCGCAGTGAAAACAAACACTGCCATAAAAACCAACCCTGAAAACCAGAGAGCTATCTTTTTGAAACCGAAAGTCTCTACTGTATCGTCACACGTGGTTTTCAATACAGCAGCAATAAGGATAACAAGCGTTAACGTCTCGATGACAATTTGTACAATAGCCAGATCAGGAGCCTGAAGTATTAAAAAAATTATTGTAAGAGCAAACCCAATGATTCCCAGAGATATAATCCCCGATAAAAGATCTTTACTCTCCAGAGCAACAATGGCTCCAAGAATCATAAGAACAATAAGAAGGATGAGGGCCGTAAACATCTGCTACCTCCCCATCAACACAATTAGTATAACTGCCAGGCCCACAAACACCCACAAGACATAAGAAGTCAATACACCAGTATGAGCCCGCCGCAGCAAGTTTGCAAAACTAAAAGACATACGACTACCCTGATCATAAATGTCGAACCATTTAGCTTCGGCCCAATCGTAGAGTTTCCTAATCCCCCCTGTTTCGCGAATAGTATTGTAAAATCCAGTTCCAGTAACACGAGCTTCCACAGGAAGAGTTTCCCCACCAATAAAAGTCTTTGCCTCCCGAATTCCTTTTAGGTTTCCAAGCAGATATATAATAAATCCCACAGCCAATCCTAAGAGGATCATAATTGTGGCAAGACCTGGAGACCAGATACCTATAAAAGAAACCCCTGGTACAGATGGAAAGAGAAAATACTTTAAAGGAACAGAATAGGCAAATATTCCAAATACGAGGCATAAAAGAGCCAGGACTATCATAGAACCAACCATACCAGCTCCTACCTCTTTTATCTTTTTAAGCCCCATTTCTTTTGATGAGACACCAAGGAATACACTATGGGTGATTTTCATAAAACTAGCTAAGGTTAAACCACTCCCAAACATTGCAGACACAAGCCAGATAATCCAGAGTTTATTTCCTGTCTGGCCAAGTTCAATCAAGCCTTGATAGATCATCCATTTAGAGACAAAACCATTCAAAGGAGGAACACCAGAAATAGCAAGTGCCGCAATAATAAAAGAAGTAAAGGTAAGGGGCATTAATTTTCCCAATCCACCTAATTTATCTAAGTCACTGGTTCCTGTGCGATGTTGAACTGCCCCGGCTGAAAGAAAAAGACAGGATTTATAAATAGAATGGTTCAGCATATGGAAAATTCCGCCAGCAATTCCGATAGGATTACCCGTGCCAATGCCCAGTACCATGTACCCAACCTGTGATACTGCATGATAAGCAAGCAGACGCCTCAAATCATGCTGAATCAAAGCCATCATTACCGCTGCTATAATTGTAACCGATCCAACAATCATCAGCAACAGATTCATAGCACCGTTCATTTCAAAAACACTCAGACACATTCTTCCTAAAAGATAAATGCCGAGAAGTTTGTCAAGAGCAGCTGGGAGATAAGCTGTAACAACAATTGGAGCTTTTTCTGCAACATCAGGAATCCAGGTATGAAGAGGCATAGCACCTGCTTTGGCAAAAGCCCCTAATGCCAGAAAAATAAAAGCAAAATAAACCAATATTCCTTTAAACGGAAGAGTTATCTTGTTAATTTCAAAAGTAGAACTTAAAACATAGATAAAGAAAATACCAAGTAAAATCAGTGCATCACT
>CAYYPT010000164.1:0-6056 GCA_964473625.1 uncultured bacterium
CTTATCTCAGAATAATCATTTTACGGACTTTCTCAAAAGAACTAGCTTTTAATTTGTAGAAATAAACTCCACTGGTTGCCCATCCAGTAGAAGTAGACCCATCCCACGTCACTTCATGATGGCCGGTCCCCTGAACTTCCTCCACAAGTCGGGCCACTTCGTGACCAAGAATATCGTAAACCGTGAGTATTACACTGCTTTTCTCCACCAGATCATAACCAATGGTCGTTGTTTCCTTAAAAGGATTGGGATAATTTTGATCTAAACTGTAAGACAATTGCTTTGGCTTGGTTCCTCCCTCAAAAAGTTCTTTCCATTTTTCTCTTGCAAATTGAGCATTTACTTTAAGCTTGGCTAAACCATTTCCTGCAAGGACAGCAAATCCTACACGAACAGTATCATCAGGATTTATTGTTAAAGGACCAACCCCCACAACATGGGAATAATCGCTTAGGCTAGAATCTTCTATTGCCTGAACACCTCCAGAAAGATCAGCCCATTTTTCAGCATCACTGTATCCATCATAAATTTCATCAGGATTTTTAATAGACTTATAAATTGAAGCACCCCCCTTACTTACAACTTCTAACCCTCCGTAAAGTGAAGTAATGGGATCGTACACGTATCCCAGATTTAAATTCTCTTCATAGCCAGGGAGATTTTCCCCTGCATTATTACCATTATCTCCAACATCCCAATCCATAAAGAGTCCAAAATACAAGCCCTTAAGTGGATTCGAAGAAAGATTGGTGATTTTGTACGACAGGAGTACATAGCCGCCATTGGTAGAGTCATGAAAAGTTAGAGAAGTCTGAGCAACCTGAATGTGTAAAGAGTTCTGGGCTGCCTCATCTGAAAAGATTGCTTCTCCCTCTTCATCAGCAATCTTACCCGGCTTATTAATTACAAGTTCACCCTCTGGTATAGGATTAAAATCATTATTCTGTACATTTTGATCTGTTCCTCTTGCCACATCTGAAACAGAATCCTGAGAAACTGCTGCTATTAAGGCCCCTTCAAAAAGAAGATTCTCGCCTCTAAACACAAACCCATCTCCCATTGTATTGTCGGGATAATCAACAAATCCCAGTCTGCCAGTTGAAGAAAGTGTCAATCCGACCCTGCTGGCGTGAATTGTGGCGTAGACAGGAGGTATGGTAAAATCAAAATGATCAAAATCTTCATATCCATTATCGGCTGAAATATTAAAAAAGAGATTGATTTTTTGTCGCCTGGCTGCTTCTGGAGAAATCTGTATTATCACAGGATTTTGTTTATTGTCTTTCTCTTCTAAAGTGTTTAATACTGGTAACTGGAAAGTTCCTCCTGAAATTGTGACATCTTTGTTATCACTTTCTACATTTACCATAATACCCGTAGCTGGTTTTAGAAAATTTTTTATTTTAAAAGTAAGCAAAAGTTCCTCACCTGGATCAAAGATTCCATTCTGATTACTCTTTTCTCCCTCAACTAAACTGCAATCTACAATACGGATCGAAGGCAAACTCACAGTAAGAGCTCTGTACGCATCAACACGACCTCGACCTAACTTTCTGGAATAAGACGGATTTAAATTATCGATGGGATCAGCAGAGATACGTATCTGCTCCCCTATCTGATCTCCTGTCCAATCAGGATGATAGCCCTTAAGAAGTGCAGCAATGCTGGCAACTAAGGGAGAGGAAAAGGATGTCCCATTCATAAGTGTATAACTATTTTCTCCCCATGTAGTATAAATGCCCACACCCGGAGCAGATAGATCTACTGAATAATCCCAGTTAGAAAAGCTGGCTTTCAAATCATTTTTGTCAGCGGCTGCCACAGAAAGCACTCCAGGGTAACTTGCAGGATAAGCAGGAGATTCATTAGCTTCGTTTCCTGCTGCAGCAACTATCAGAACACCTTTATTCTGAACATAGTTTATAACATCTCTTTCTGCATTGGAACCACCCGAACCTCCAAAGCTGCAGTTGATAATATCGGCCCCATTGTCTGCCGCATACACAATACCCTGATCTCCAAAAACAATGTAGTGATTTTGATCGTCATCTACAGTAGCTTTTACAACCATTATTTTAGCGTTAAACGCCGGGGCTGCAATCCCAATTCCATTATCAGTCACTGCGCTCGCAACACCTGCAACTGCTGTGCCGTGAAAAGCAGTTGCTTCAACAGGATCGTTATCTGGCTGACCAGTATGGGCTCCACCAAAATCCCATCCTCTGACATCATCCACATAACCATTGTGATCATTATCAACGTTGTCATCAGGAATTTCTCCTGGATTTTTCCAGATATTTTTTGCTAAGTCAGGATGATCCCAGAAAACCCCACTATCAATAATTCCTATTACAACTGTAGTATCATCTTTAAAAATGTCCCATGCTGATTGGGCCTTTACCTGGTCAAGATACCACTGCGAACCAACAGCAGGATCGTCAGGAGTATAAAAAATTTTACGAAGATACCATGGCTCTGCATACTCCACAGATGGATCCTGAGAAAGGATGCTTACTGCTCTGTAAACATTGCTACCAGGAGAAAGATGGATTTTAAAGATTCTTGATAGATCATCTCTGGTAAACTGCTTCTGGAGTGAATGGGTAGGAAACATTGGAAGAACAGAAACAGCTCCAATACGCTGAAGGGTTTTCTGCCACGAACCACCTTCTGCTTTCAACAACCCGGAAACACTTCTTTTTACTACTACTACATCAGGAAGAATCGGAACATTTTTCATTACAGGATAGTATCCTTTTCTTGCCAGTGTAAGGACTATACCAGGAGATTTGGTTCTAGCATAAACTGAATTCAGGGAAAAAATTCCCACTAAGACAAAAAAGAAAAACATTAATATCTTCTTCAATATCGTCATCTATTTCCCGTAATATTTCACCAATTCTTCCTCTGTAATCCGCTGGAGTTCCTCTTTTGGTAGAATAGAAATAACCTTCCAGCCGAGGTCCAGGGTTTCTTCAATTGAACGATCTTCATCTTCTCTTTGAGAAAGAAACTTTTTTTCAAAAACATCTCCAAATTTCAAATAAGTATGATCAAGAGGCGTCAACTCTTCTTCTCCTATTACCGAAGCCAACGCCCTGACGTCTTTCACCTTGGCATAAGCAGCAAAGAGCTGACTGGCAATGTGAGCATGATCCTCACGGGTCATACCGGGACCGATACCATCTTTCATCAATCGTGAAAGAGACGGAAGACCTGCAATAGGAGGATAGATTCCTCTCTGGTAGAGTTCTCTCTCTAAAACAATCTGTCCTTCTGTGATGTACCCGGTAAGGTCAGGAATAGGATGTGAGATATCGTCGTTAGGCATTGTAAGAATCGGCATTTGTGTAATGGACCCAGTGGAATTTTCTACCATGCCGGCTCTTTCGTAGAGAGAAGCAAGATCAGAGTATAAATAGCCAGGATAACTCTTTCTTGATGGGATTTCACCACGAACTGTTGAGACTTCCCGAAGCGCTTCGCAGTAATTTGTCATATCAGTAAGAATCACAAGAACATGCATGTTCTCTCTAAAAGCCAGATATTCAGCCATTGTTAGAGCCGTTCTCGGAGTAACAAGCCTTTCCACCGAAGGTGCATCAGCAAGGGAGAGAAAGAGAACAACATTTTCTAGCACGCCTGTTTCTCTAAAGTTGTCTACAAAAGTTCTGGCAACATCATGCTTTACACCCATTGCACAAAACACTATGGCAAAGGAAACATCCTCTCCTACAATTTTAGCCTGACGCACAATCTGAGCCGTTACTCTATTATGCGGGAGTCCTGAACCAGAAAAAACCGGGAGTTTCTGACCTCGAACCAGTGTATTCATTCCATCAATAGCTGATATCCCGGTCTGGATAAATTTTGTTGGATAGGTTCTGGCAGTAGGATTAATTGGTACTCCGTTTACATCCCATCGCTCATCAGCAATCGGATCTGGCCCTCCATCAATTGGACGACCAAGACCATCAAAAACTCTTCCAAGCATTTCTCGAGAAACAGGCAGCTTGAGAGGCTCCCCACGAAACCTTACCACAGTACTGGAAAGAGAAAGCCCTGTTGTCCCTTCAAAAACCTGAACCACAGCAGCTCCTTCACTTGTTTCAAGCACCATACCCAGTCTTTCCTCTCCTTCTCCTCCGTGAATCTCAACTAACTCGTTGTATCCCACATTATGAATCCCATCAAGAAAAAGCAAAGGACCAATAATTCTCTGGATTCCCTGATATTCTCTGGATTTTAACAGAGTGTTCGTATTAAAATCGTTCATATATCTCACCTAACCGTTTCATTTCCCTTCCAAGTCTTTCCTGAAGTTCATCTAATTTATCAACTTCTTCATTAGAAATACTGAACTTCATTCTGGCTATTTCACTGACAACTTTCATCCGCCTTAATTTCATAAGAGAAGCTCCTTTTTTGAGAGCTTCCTGACCCAGTCTGTAAAAAGTTACAATAATTTTAAGCATTTTCACCTGTTTCTTAACAGTGGAATACATATCAATTTTATCAAAAGCAGACTGCTGAAGAAAAGTATTCTTAAAAATATTGCAAACATCGAGAACAAGCCTTTGACTTTCTGGCAAAACATCAGCCCCCACTAACTTAACCACCTGCTGGAGTTTCGCTTCTCTCTGGAGTAAATCAAGTATCTCGCTGCGAAGTGTTGCCCATTCTGGATCACCATTTTCGTTCCACCATTGAGTAACGTCCTCCACATACTCTGAGTAAGAATCAAGCCACGAAATAGAAGGGTAGTGACGAGCATTGGCAAGATCACGATCCAGAGCCCAGAATGCTCTTACAAATCGCTTTGTGTGCTGAGTTACTGGTTCTGAAAAATCTCCTCCGGGTGGAGAAACAGCGCCAACTATTGTAACTGAACCGGTATCTCCACTAAGAGTCTCAACCAGTCCACCTCTTTCGTAAAACTCGGCCAGTCTTGTGGGAAGATATGCCGGGAACCCTTCCTCTGCAGGCATCTCTTCCATGCGGCCTGAAAGTTCCCTAAGCGCCTCTGCCCAACGTGATGTCGAATCCGCCATGATTGCCACGTGGTACCCCTGATCACGATAGTACTCTGCCATTGTGACTCCTGTGTAGATAGAAGCTTCCCGTGCTGCAACAGGCATGTTCGAGGTATTTGCAATCAAAATCGTGCGCTCCATCAGAGGACGCCCCGTTCTCGGATCAGTGAGTTTTGGAAACTCCTGAAGCACATCCGTCATTTCATTGCCTCTCTCACCACATCCAATGTAAACTACAACATCAGCATCTGACCATTTGGCCAGCTGATGTTCTATTAATGTCTTTCCTGTACCGAACCCTCCTGGAACAGCTACTGTTCCACCTTTGGCTACCGGGAAAAGAGTATCTATTACACGCTGACCTGTTATAAGAGGGATATTTGAAAGAAGACGATTCTTTATTGGTCTTGGTTTCCTTACAGCCCATCTATGAAAGAGCTGTACAGGCTTTTTACCCTCATTTGTATCGATGATACAAATTTCTGTTTCCACAGTATATTCACCTTCAGGAACTATTTTCTCCAGTTTACCAGAAATATCAGGCGGAACAAGCACCCTGTGTTCAATGCGTTCGGTTTCCTGAATAACACCCAGGATTTGTCCTGGCTTTACAACATCCCCTTTATTTACTTTTGGTGTAAAGTGCCAGTTTCGATGACGGTCTAACGGGGCTGTTTTTATTCCTCTTTTGATATACTGCGCCGAAACTTTTTTAATCGCCTCCAATGGACGTTGAACACCATCGTAAATCGAGCCTATGATCCCCGGTCCCAACTCCACAGAAAGAGGCATTCCAGAACCATAGACTGCTGCCCCTGGTGCAAGCCCTGTAGTATCTTCATAAACCTGAATAGTAATTTCATCATCCTGGAGGCGGACAATTTCTCCTATAAGTCTATCTTCACCGACTTCGACAACCTCGAGCATCTGAGCCTTAGCCACTCCCCTGGCCTGAACCACCGGTCCCAATACCCTGCTTACATTACCAATAACCTTGTACAATTGTTGCTCCTTCTATTCTTG
>CAYYPT010000165.1:0-5907 GCA_964473625.1 uncultured bacterium
TGCTAATTAGCTCCGTCCTTCAGGGCGGAGGATAAATCAAACAACTAATATTATCTATGGACTTTAGCCTCTTTTTAGAGTGAACTCATTTATATTTCCTCTCATAGACGATTTTGCCGTTCATAATTGTGTAAAGTACTCTGGTCTTCAATATTTCTTCAGATGGGATTTCTAAAAGATTGTGATCCAATATCACAATATCAGCCAGTTTACCAGGTACTAAGGAACCCTTTTCTTTCTCTCTAAATTCTGCATATGCCGAGCCAAGTGTGTAGGCTTCAATAGCCTCTTGGATGGTAAGTCGCTCTTGAGGAAACCATCCCTTGCGGGGATAACCCGAGGTATCTCTTCTGGTAACAGCAGCGTAGAGGCCTTCCATCGGATTTAGTGAGACTACAGGCCAATCCGTACCAAATGCAAGGACTGCACCCTGTTTTTTTAAAGATTTCCAGGCATAAGCATATCGGCATCTTTCCAGACCAATACGTGTCTCTGCCCAGCGCAAGTCCTCGATACAATGGGTGGGCTGCATTGATGCAATAACGCCCAATTCCTTAAATCTGGGAATGTCTTCTTTAGTTAGAACTTGTGCATGTTCAATTCTGTGACGACTGTCTCTCACTCCGTTAATTTTTCGAGCCAGGGAGTAGGCATCCAGCACCATTCTGTTTGCTGCATCTCCTATAGCATGGATTCCTATCTGGAATCCCTCTTTATCAGCACAGAGTACGAGATTATTCAGTTCATCCTGTGTCATTTGGAAAATTCCCCGAGTTGTAGGGTCATCAAAATATGGCTGAAAGAATGCTGCTGTTCGCGAGCCCATACTACCATCACTGAATCCTTTCAGTAACCCAAAATGTATCATGTTTCCATTATATTTTTGTTTGAGTTTTTTATATCTTTTTAAATCTTCCTGAAGAGGCGGCCATTCCGAAACACGGCACGTCAGTTTTCCTTTGTTTAGCAGTTTCTGATATACGTCCAGCATATCTGCAGAAGTGTTATCCTGAACACTGGTTACCCCAAATTTTCTTGCTTCTTCAAGAGCTATCTCAACAGCTTTCTCAATAGTTTCTTTAGAAGGGGGAGGAATGTACTGAGAGACAAGATTCATTGCTTCTTCCTTCAAAATACCGGTGGGTTTTCCTGTTACTGGATCTTTTACAATTTCACCAGCGGGGGGGTTGGGGGTACCAGCGTTAATTCCGGCAATGTGGAGAGCTTTGGTGTTTACAAGAGCTACATGTCCGCAAGCTCTTCGGAGAAAAATGGGAACATCAGGAGCTATACTATCTAATATTTTTTTTGTAGGCCACTTTTTATCAGGGAAAAGAGACTGATCCCATCCTCTTCCTGTCAGCCATGAACCAGGGGGCAAACTCCGTAATTTTTTAATAACGCGTTTCTGGATTTCACGAATTGATTTAACACCGGTGAGATCAACTTCCATTTTGCTCATTCCCCCACTTAAGAAATGGAGATGAGCGTCATTAAAACCGGGACAGCCAAACATACCATTTAAGTCTATTATTCGTGTGTTTTCTCCAATAAACCTGTCTATTTCCTCGTCCTTGCCTGTAGCCAGTATACGATTTCCCCTAATAGCAATTGCCTCCACCTTGGGTCGGAGTTTATTTACAGTAAAGAAATTTCCATTCTTAAGGACAAGGTCAGCTTTTGGTTTCTTCTGCTGACATCCAGAAGGAAAAATTGCAGTCAGGAATAGAAATACTGTCAGGAGTTGCATAACTATATGTTCTTTCAATTTTTATTCCTCCTAATTTAGTCGGCCATGATGATAACCTATCAACTAAGGAATTCTTTGTGCTTCAGTACACTATCCATACGTTTTACAACAATTGATTCGAGAGCAAGAAATAGAACAATAAATCCTATCTGGGCAATCCACCAGGCAAGATTACTGCTGTAAAATAGATTTTGTACCAGGACTGCCAGAGCAAAGAATGGCATGATAAAAATGAGAACCACAAACTGCTGAGTTCTTTCTCCTTTCTCACGTTTTTTGGAGAAAGGATAGTCCTTGATTGAAAAGGAAACTGTTGAAAATACTACCAATCCGGATAAAAAAAGGAAAATAGTGTGCTGGATACTGTGGATCAGTGGGATTTTGATGGAATAGATAAATCCCAGAAGGAGAAAAAAGGGAAGAATTAACCGAAGAAGAAGAGCGAGTTTGACTCCCTGGTAAAGACGGCCTGGAGAGGTGATTGGCGCTACACGGTAAAGCCAAGATGCTTCCCACTCCTGCGCATACAGCAAACCATTCTGCAGGGTATAGAACATAAAAAAGATAAGGAAAATGACCAGGTATGACATATCGTGAATTCTATCCAGAAAGGACCTATGGATAAAAGGATCAGTAATTGAATTATCAACCATGGTAAGTGCCAGAAATGCAAGAGGTAGTCCAAGGATAGGGTAGAGGCTCATTTTGACATATCTGTCCTTTTTGAGCATGCTGGAGGTTAACTGGAAACCTGCAAGTGCCTCTCCCGTGGGGAGGAATTTTCTGGCCAGAAAATTCAGAAGGCCTTTTCGATCTGATCCGTAAGCTTTGATTCGTTTTCTCTCTTTCGTTTGTAGATTTGCAATCTGATGGGCATACTGAAGGGAAATTCGCCTGAACGAAACAAAAAAGAGCAGAACAGTAGCAACCAGTGCAGTAAGAGTTAACCAAGAGTCTATTGGTCTGGCTTTTCCCATAAGAATCTGAACCGATCCTGCAAACCATGCAGAGGGTACAGCATAGAGCCATGTTCCAGAGAGCTCTGTTCCTTCGTGAATGAATTTTTCACTAAGTCTGGGAATCAACTGGTATGAGAAAAAAAGCAAAAAGGTGAACACTATCTGAAGATAAGCAAGTATATCTTTGAATCGCTCGTACGGTAACATTCTTAAAAGGCCGGTATAGATGAGAATGATAAAAGAAGCTGCCACAAGATTGGCAATCATAGCGATTGGGAAGAATATTAAGGGGAACACCCAGTTGGAACCAGCCACAGCAATTCCTATCAACGAAGGAAATAGACAGAGGGCAGTGCCTATTAGAAAAATGTAGAAGAGCAGATTGCATAACTTGGCGAGGAAATAGGTTCTTGGGCTGATTGGACGGAAAGCGAGTACATCTGTATCTTCCGGGTTGATGATAGTGTTCCCGAATTCTAAGATCACGGCAAAGGCCATCATTACCATTGAGGCAGTTAAAATAAGAAGAGAAAAAAGAAAAACTTTTGCTCTGGGAACCAAACTTGCTGCCAGAGATAATCCCATAATTCCATAGAAGATCAAAGTCCATACAAGAGGAGAAAGTTTCCTGCGCTGTCTCCCAATAGTTCTGTGCCCTCTGAAATCTGTCAGAATACTTATTGAGAGAAGTGTTTTAAATTGGTTCCAATCAGCACCAAATTTTTGAAAAAGCCAGTTCATTATACCCCAGTAATACTTCTGGAGAAAGCTTTTGCCAGTTCTCCTAAATCTTCAGTGTTAGTTAATTGACTGAACACGCCTTCTAAAGAAGAACGTTTTGTCATTTCTTTAAGTTTTTCCACAGAACCGTCTGCAACAATCTTTCCTTTGTCAATGATAACAACTCTGTCGCAAAGATTTTCTACCACGTCCAGGATGTGTGAGCAGTAAAAAATCGTTTTTCCCTCATTGGCAAGGTTCTTAAGAAGTTTTTTCAAGAGAAGAGCAGTATTTGCGTCAAGACCGTTTAAAGGTTCGTCCATGAAAATTACCTGGGGATTGTGGATCATTGCCGATGCAATAACCACTTTCTGCTTCATCCCTTTGGAGAATTCATTCATCCTCTGGTGAATGGTATCTTTCATATTGAAAAATTCACTGAATTCATTGATCCGTTTTGTAATCGCTTGATCATCCATACCATAGAGTCGTCCCACGAACTGGAGATACTCATAAGGAGTCAGGCTTTGGTATAACGCGCCGGATTCTGGTACATATCCGATGCGGCGCTTTACCTCGATATCTTCTTTTTGAATATCATAACCTGCAATAAGAGCTGTTCCTGCTGTTGGTTGGAGCATACCAGTTAACATCTTTACTGTGGTTGTCTTACCAGCTCCGTTGGGCCCCAGATAACCGCATATTTGCCCCCTGGGAATAGAAAGTGTAACATTGTCCACTGCTGTAAGATTACCGAATCTACGGGTGAGGTTTTTAAGTTCTATCATTGTTTAACCTTTTTCTCAATATTTCGTTTACTACTTTGGGGTTTGCCTTACCATTTGTTGCTTTCATTACTTCACCAATGAAAAAACTGATAATACTTTTTTTCCCTTTAAGAAACTTCTGGACTTCTGAGGGATGTTTTTCAATTATTCTGTTTATAATCTCCTCCAATCTTGTGGAATCTGAAAGCTGGGACAATCCTAATTTTTCAACTACTTTTTCAGGTTCTGCTCCTGTGTGTGCTACCTCATTGAAAACTGTTTTTCCTGCTCTGCGGGAAATTTTTCCTTCTTCCACTAATTTAATAATGTTTGCGAGCTGAGAAGGACGAATCTTCAGCTCATCAATAGGGAGTTTTTCTTCTTTTAATATTCGGAGTACTTCTCCCATGACCCAATTGGATGCCTGTTTGGCATCTTTTACATGATCTACTACTGCCTCAAAATAATCTGCTACGTCTTTCTCTTCAGTTAAAACAGAAGCATCGTATTCCGGGATCCCAAATTTTTCCACCCATCGAAGTTTTCGCTCGTCAGGCATTTCAGGCAGACTTTTTTGAATTTCATCTTTCCATTCTTTTTTAACTATTAAAGGAACCAGGTCGGGCTCGGGAAAATAGCGATAATCATGAGCTTCTTCTTTCCCACGCATCGGCAGTGCAATATTGTTGGTTTCGTCCCAGAGAAGAGTTTCCTGGAGTACCTTTCCGCCCTTTTCAAGGATATCAGTCTGTCTTTTTACTTCAAAAGTTAGTGCCCGTTCAACACTGCGGAAGGAGTTCATGTTCTTGAGCTCTGTTTTGACACCAAGTTTTTCAGTGCCCTCTCGTCGAAGTGATATGTTGGCATCACAGCGGAGACTTCCTTCCTCCATGTTGCCGTCACAGATGGAAAGCCAGCGAACAATCTGGCGGAGTTTAGCGAGATAAAGACGAGTCTCCTCAGGAGATCTGATATCAGGCTCGCTGACTATTTCTATGAGAGGGACACCACACCTGTTAAAATCGATCAGGCTTTCATTCTCTGAAACATATTCTTCGGCATGGACAGACTTACCAGCATCTTCTTCTAAATGAATTCTGTTGATTCTTATACGTTTTTTCGTTCCATCTTTTAGATAAATTTCTATCCAGCCTTTCTGAGCTAATGGCTCCTCGTACTGAGAAATCTGGTATCCTTTTGGAAGATCGGGATAAAAATAATTTTTTCTGGCAAAAATTGAACGTTCATTTATTTCACAGTGAACTGCCAATGCCATTCTGACAGCGTATTCCACAGCCTTTTTGTTCAAGACAGGCAGTACACCCGGCATTCCCAGACAGATTGGACAGGTCTGCGTGTTGGGTTCTGCTCCAAAAGTTGTGCTGCATCCACAAAAGATTTTAGATCTGGTTGAGAGCTGTGCGTGCACCTCAAGCCCGATAACAGTTTCGTAGCGCATGATTCCTCTGAATTTTATTCTATTACTTCCCAGAAACTCCTGAATCTCTTCAAGTTTATTTTTAGACCCTGTTGAAACCTGGGGGGTGAGTTCGATGTCCGACAGAAGTTTTGCATTCCATGGATTATCGCGATGACCATTCTTCTATTTCTTCCACTGTTTTTGCAATTCTCTTCCCAAGCACACGGTGATCTGTCTCTGTAACAAGAACATCATCTTCTATTCTGATACCACCGAAATCTTTATGTTTTT
>CAYYPT010000166.1:0-4628 GCA_964473625.1 uncultured bacterium
GAGAACTTTGTCAAGTTCATTTTTTGTTTGTAAATTATCGTAGAAAAAATCGAAGAAGCATTTCCCAAAAATGACAAAACTATACTGATGAAGGATCCAATGTTTCTAAAATTCTCAAGAGGTTTTATAATCTTCTGTTCTGTGTCGGATAATCTTTCCCTCTATCATATAGATCACATCTTCTGAAATGTTGGTGGCCATGTCAGCGATTCTTTCCAAATGGCGAGAAACACTCAAGAGATGTATCAAACACTCTATCCGTTCAGGATGCCGGGTTATTCCTTCTTGAACCTGTTTGTACATCTCTCTATTTATAGCATCCACTTCGTCATCAGCTTTGCATACCTGTGAGGCTAACGCTGAGTCCATTTTCACTAAGGAATCAAGGCTTTTTCTTAACATGGATTTTACTTTCTTAGACATTGCAGAAAACTTTAATGGAATATGAATCTTTGGCCGAGTGGCAAGAAAGGCGGCTCTTTCTCCAATATTCACTGCGAGATCTCCTATCCGTTCTAAGTCGTTGTTGATTTTTAGAACAGCAATAATAAATCTTAAATCGATAGCCACTGGCTGATACAGAGCGAGGAGTTTTAAGCACTCCTCTTCAAGCTCTACTTCCATGTGGTCTATTTCAATATCTTTATCAATGACTTCCCTTGCAAGTTTTTCGTCTCTATTGTCAAGTGCACTCACTGCAAGATGGACACGTTCCTCGACAATTGTACCCAGAGCCAAGATATGTTTTTTTAATTTTTCAATTTCGCGCTGCAGTCTAACAGACATTTCATTTCTCCCTTTTTTCTCAGCCGAACCGGCCTGTTATATATTCTTCTGTTTGTTTTTTATCTGGATTTGTAAATATTTTTTTTGTAGGGCCGAACTCCACAATATAGCCCTGATAGAAAAAAGCAGTAAAATCGGATATCCTTGCTGCCTGCTGCATATTGTGTGTCACAATTACAATGGTGTACTGAGATTTCAACCTTTCGACAAGTTCTTCTATTTTTGCCGTTGCAATAGGGTCTACAGCAGATGTTGGCTCATCCATGAGAAGAACTTCTGGTTTTACAGCAATTGCTCTTGCAATACAGAGGCGCTGCTGCTGTCCACCTGAGAGGGCTGTTCCGGGTTTATTGAGAATGTCCTTTACTTCATCCCATAGGGCAGCCTGCCTCAGAGCGTTTTCCACACTTTCTGCAAGTTTACTTTTGGAGAGTTTGTAGTGAAGTTTAAGACCGTATGCAACGTTATCAAAAACACTCATGGGAAACGGAGTCGGCTTCTGGAATATCATACCGACTTTTCGTCTGAGCTCGATTATATCTATATTCGGGGCAAGAATATTCTTCCCATCTATGAAAACCTCACCCGTTGCTCTCTGGTTTCTGTAGAGTTCAAAGATGCGGTTGTAAACTCTCAGATGTGTGGATTTCCCGCAGCCCGAGGGTCCAATAATTGCCGTAACGCGATTTGTTGTAATATCGATGTTATTGTCAAACAGCGCCTGATTATTCCCATAATAAAAATTAAGATTTCGAACTGATACTCTTGGTTCTGTCATTATTTTACTCTTTCTCTCAATACGCCACGTGCTGCCAGTGTGATAAAAAGCACTCCCATCATTATCAGGAACGATGCTCCCCATGCCATCTTCTGCCAGTTGTGGTAGGGTGACATTGCGTAGTTAAAAATTGTTACAGTTAGGTTGCCAGTAGGCTGGTTTAATGATTTTGCCCAATATGGGCTGTTCAGCGCCGTGAACAGAAGAGGGGCTGTTTCTCCACTCACTCGGGCAATGGCAAGCATGCTTCCTGTTATTAATCCTTTTTTTGCTGCGCGGGATACGATGTTCAATGTAACCTTCCAGCGGGGTGCACCAAGAGCAAGGGCGGATTCACGTAGTTCGTTTGGAACCAGAGTGAGCATATCTTCTGTTGTTCTCGCCATCACTGGAAGCATGATAATTGCAAGAGAAACGGCTCCAGCATAACCTGAGAAATGTCCCATTGGAACAACCATCAAGGTATATACAAAAAGTCCTACAATTATAGAAGGAACACCCATAATAACATTTGTTGAGAATCTTATAATTTCTCCAAATTTATTGTTCTGACCAAATTCTGATAGATAAATACCTGCCAGAAAGCCTGTGGGTACACCGAGCAAAATTGCTAAAGCGATCATCAAAAAAGTTCCCAGAATAGCATTTGCAAGTCCTCCGCCCTCCATGCCAGGAGGAACTGGCAGCTGTGTAAAAAAGTCCCAATTTATAGCGCCAAGGCCTTTTTTTAGCACTACAAAAAGTATCCATGCAAGGGCTGCAATACCTGACAGAGCGGCCATGCCCGACAGAATTTTTATCACCCCATCTATAATTTTACGCCGCAGAAGGGAATGTTTTTTCATAAACTTCTTCCCATTTCTTTGTTGAATCGTCTCATCCAGAGTTGGGCTATAATCTGAATGGCAAGTGTAATAATAAATAATACCAGTCCAAGTTCTATGAGAGAGCTCAGGTAGAGGGGATCAGAAGCTTCTGTAAATTCATTGGCAAGTGTTGAGGCAATGCTGTTACCCGGTTCAAAAAGAGAGGCTGAGATGCTGTGATTGTTTCCTATTACAAAAGTCACTGCCATTGTTTCCCCTATTGCACGAGCCAGCCCAAGAAATGTTGCACCTACAAGGCCTCTCATTCCATATCGGACAGTAACATGGGAAGTTACCTCCCAGATTGTGGCACCCATACCGAAAGCAGACTCTTTGACAACGGCTGGTACCATCTGAAATACGTCTCGCATGACAGCACTTATAAAAGGGAGGATCATAAGAGCAAGTATCAAGCCGGCTGTTAGCATGCCGATCCCCATAGGCGGTCCTTTAAAAAAAGGTAAAAATCCAAGATGGATTCCTATGAAGGGCTGAATAGTGTTGGCCATAAATGGAGCAAAAACAAAAAGACCCCACATACCATAAATTATGCTGGGGATAGCTGCCAGAAGCTCAATTGCACTGCCTACAGGATTACTGATCCAGGGAGGAGCTAATTCCACCAGGAAAAGTGCTATGGCAAGACTTAAAGGCAGAGCAATAACCATAGCAATAAAAGTAGATACAAGTGTCCCAAAAATGCTGCTGGCTGCTCCGAAATTTCCAGTTACTGGATTCCACGCATTTGAGAAAAGAAATCCTACACCGAATTTTTTAAGAGATAGATTAGAACCGATTATTAACTGTATCAAAATTCCAACTATAAGAATTAAAATTAGTGCAGAATCAAAAGCGGCTGTCCACCTGAATATTTTGTCTGCGTTTATTTGTGAAGATCTTGATTCCATGTTTCTCAATCGACCGAAATTGTTATTGTACCAAATTCTGTCAATGGTATTATCAAACCCAGAAACGAGGGTACAAGAAATTGTAGAGACGTTGCATGTAACGTCTCTACAAAAAAGTATGCGATTATTCTCAATTGATGAAGGCTGCAAAGAATATACAAATATCCCTTTTTATCAACAGCCATTTACTTCCATACTGGTTTATGGTTAACCCTTATGTTTCTTTTCCAGAAATTCTCAACCAGTTTTATTACTTTCTCCGGCATTGGTACATAATGGAGACTCTCTGCAATCTCTTTTCCATGGTGAAAACACCAATCGAAAAACTCCAGCATAGTTTTTGCTTTTTTAAGATTTTCTTGGTTTTTGTAAAGAAGAATAAAAGAAGCACCTGTAATAGGCCAGCTGTTTTGTCCCGGCTGGTCAGTAAGCACTATGTAGAATCCAGGTGCGTGCTCCCAATCGGCACCTGCTGCTGCAGCCTGAAATGTTTCTATTGTGGGAGCAACAAAACGGCCTGCCCGATTCTGGAGCAGAACGTAGGTTAAGTTGTTCTGGATTGCATAGGCAAACTCAACATACCCTATTGAACCCCGAATACGCTGAACATTCACTGAAACGCCTTCATTGCCCTTGCCGCCTACGCCCACAGGCCACGCTACTGCCTTACCCGTCCCGACCTTTTCATGCCATTTCTTAGAGACCTTATCAAGATAATTTGTAAAGATCCATGTGGTACCCGAACCGTCTGCCCTGTGGACAACAGTTATAGATTTATTCGGCAGTTTGATTCCTGGATTGTATCTCTTAATTTCACTATCGTTCCACTTTTTTATTTTACCCAGAAAGATATCCGCCAGAAGCTTCGGTGTGAGTTTCAGCTCTCCTGGTTTCACACCTTTTAAATTAATTACAGGAACAACACCCCCCATAATCATGGGAAACTGAATGAGACCAAATTCTCTCAGATCTTTTTCTTTTAGAGGTGCGTCAGAAGCTCCGAAATCCACTGTCTTTGCTTTGATCTGAGCAATACCACCGCCCGATCCAATGGATTGGTAGTTGAGTTGTACTCCTGTCAGTTTGTTATATTTGTGGCCCCAGTTAGAGTAAACAGGGTAGGGAAAAGAGGCTCCCGCACCATTGATTTTTTGGGCCAAAAGACAGGTGCCTGATAACATAGAAACTGTAAGGATTAATCCCCCCGTAAGTGTCTTTGTAATTTTCTGTTTCATTTTATTTTCTCCTTGTTTTTAAGTTATCTAACAATTGTTAGAAATTTGTTAGAAA
>CAYYPT010000166.1:4728-5823 GCA_964473625.1 uncultured bacterium
TTGTTAGAAATTTGTTAGAAAATTGTTAAATCTTAATGTTCAAATCTACCTGCAACCGATTGTAATTTTCCCCGTTTTCTAATCCCTTTTTATTTAGAAGGTAGACTACACCCGCCTTTATATTTTTACCAACCGGGAAACTAAATCCAAATGTGTGACCTTTTCCATTAGTACCACCTCCTATAAAATCTGAGAATGTGAAGGCGCCCAATACTGCATCTTTTTCAAGTCTTCTATAATCGTACTTAAAGCTGAAAGACTTGATCTTGCAGTTAAAGCCTGCGAGCCAACCTGTGTTTGAACTTTGGACAGCTGTGTTTTTTACATAATCTCCAAAAACAGAGAGAGGAAACTTCCAGATCTTGATCTTTAACTCACCGAAAAACTCCAGCTCATTAAAATCGTAGCGGTAGTTTCCTCCTTTGTCCACTGAATTGCCAAAACTCTTTGTTGGGTTAAAGAAAGTTGCATGCCCTTTAGTAGATGTGTAGTTGTAATATCCGCTTCCAGCAAGGAAAGATAGTGTACTTGATAATTTAGTTTTTAATCCTCCCTGAAAGCCGATCAACATTGCATCGTCAGTTGTTTTTCTTTCCTCCACCCAGAAATAACCCGTATGAATAAAAAAATTAAAACTACCCATATCAGGAGAGTAATTGGCAGAAACCCCTTCAGGATTTAAGTCTCCGTCCCAAAGCAGTTCGTTTTTGCCGGCTTTATAAAAAGGAACTTTTATTTTACCAGCTCTGAAAAAAAATCCTTTCAGTGAAACAGGATGCCAGTCAATGTAGGCAAGATCGAGCATTATTGATTTTGTGCTGAAACCGTCTGTTAAAGTTTGATTTGTTGAAACTGGGCTATCTGAGCCGCTTGCGAGTCTGATAACCCCTGCTACGTTTTCTGCAACAGTCATTGTAAGCTCCAGTCGGGCCCGAATCCGCTGGCGATTTCTTGTATAATCTGTAGACTCCTCGCTAATCCGTTCATGCCGATAACGGATATCTGCCTTTGTCTTTATTTTGTCTGATGCTTCTCCTTTGATTACGATACCCTGAACAGCAACTGTTGCTAACACAAACCAGATTAAATTCTTGT
>CAYYPT010000167.1:0-5678 GCA_964473625.1 uncultured bacterium
TAAATATAGCTCTGTTTTTTTGTTTCTAAATCACCCTTTTTAGAGTGGACTCATAGATAAAAGGTAAAATATCCGGTATAGCATCTGGATTTCCTGAATACTCTTCTAGTTTATTATGCTTGTATAATCCAGCAACTGTTGTTACAAAACCCACAACAAATAATGGGACGTAGGAACTTGTTATCGTTGCAGTTAAGTATTTTGAATAGGTTATCTCCTGAGAAATTCCAATACTATTTGGAAGCAACAACATTACAATAACAATAAAAAGGAGCAGGTTACGCATAGACTTTCCACCAAAACCTTTTATCCCCGTATCCAGAATCAATATCCTGGTTTAGTGAGATTTAACAGGATCCCACTCGCCAATCTGTTCTGTACGCAGCGTCACACGACCTACCGCATTCCAGTGATCTGCCGAGTTATAATTCCATCCAAGATATTTCGAACCACCCCCACCTTCAGTTGTAATAAGAAAACGATTGGAAAGATGCCCAAAATACATAGCCTGATCTCTCGGCCAGACCCTATCCCCTCCGCTGGGATCCACAGGTATCCAGCCGTAATGGGGCAGATAAACTTCCACCCATCGATGAAAAACATCATCCATACTTGCGTCGTCTCCACGAACCACCACAGAACCTACGTATCTTGCTGGAAGCCCTGCTGCTCTGCACATGGCAATATAAACAAATGAATACTCCGAACATGAACCTGAACCCCGCTTAAGAACAGTAGGCGCTACATTCCATCCTCCTGCAAGTTCGTAGTGCATTCGCTCCCGAACATAATCGAAAATATCCCTTGCAATCCAGTATGGATTCTTTTCATTCGCTACAGCCTTTTTAACAGAACTTTGAATAAAAGGATCGTTAATCCAGTATTTCGAACCATCCGCTAAATATTTTTCTTTAATAGTCTTTGGAATTTCTTCTAACGTTCCAACCTTTTCCGGAAAAATGTAATACATTACTTCATAACTTTTGACCTTCACCCGCATAACAGCAGTAAACCGTTTATCCGCTTCCAGGACATTTTGTCTTAGATGAGCGATTTTTTGTTCCCATTGATCTTTTAAATATTCAAAAGACTCCGGAGAATAAGAAACATCTAAAACATCCTGACTATCTCTGTTCTTAGGTTCAGCAATATAAATATCTAAATTTTTTACTGTACCTGGTCCTAAATTAATTACCTGATGAGTATACTCAACTGTAGCAAATCGTTCATTCTTTCTTGAAAAAAGAGCATTATCAAATATTTTAATTTGATAAATCTTATCTGTCTGGTAATCAACATTCCACAGAGTTTTCCCTGCCCATGTTAATCCCCGGGGGTAAGGTCCTGGAGAAGACAAAATCATTGTAACAACACCCTTTTCCGGATTTACACGATAGATTTCATTTGTTATTCGATCTGAAACCCATAAGTAACTGCCATCCCAGGCCAGACCTTGTGGGTGAGAGGACGGCGAACGGAACTCCACGATTGTTGTTCCGTCTTCAGGACTTATTTTGTATATTTTGTCCTCAACATTATCCGACATCCATAGAAATTTACCATCCCATGTCAAACCCTGTGGATCTGCAGTTGGAGCATCAATAACATTGAGAGTCATCCCTGTCTTGGGACAAACCATGTATATCTTCCCAGTATGTGAGCCTTCATTGGTGTTCTGAAAATCAATATCACAAACCCAGAGATGGTTCCCGTCCCATGCCAATCCCGTAGGAAAATACCCAGGCGATGGAAAACTTTTTATAACTTTACCATTCTCAGGATCAATCTGATAAATTAAATCTGTTTTCCGATCAGCTACCCACAAAAATTTACCATCAAATGTCAGTCCAGTTGAACATGGACCAGGTGCTGGAAAATGTTTGAGAACATCCCCGGTAGTTCCCAAAAGTAGAGAAGGAACAACCAGAAGGACTATCAGTGCTAAGGTTAGTTTTTTCATCAGAACGGCCCTCCTCTTTTATTGTACTACATTTTACTAAACTGTTGCCTCATAGGGATAAATTCGAAATCCGAATATCGAAACACGAAACAAATTCAAAATCCAAATGTCCTAATGACAAGAACAGCTAAACATTGTTTTTTTGAACATCAGAATTTTGCTCATTTGATATTGTTTAAGATTTAGGGTTTCGTGCTTAAAATTTACAGCGCCTTTTGCATATTCCTTATATAATTTAATATTCCCAGTTACATTTTATTTTGAAGCAGCATGTTTTGTCACTTTACTGCATTTAATACATGCTCCACAAACAGATTTTCCGGCAGAGCACCTTCAAACGAATGGTTCTCGTTGATAACAACTTTTGGAACCCCCATCACGCCGTATTTCTGCCCCAGTTGAGGGAATTCCGTTACTTCCACAACATCGCTCGTAATATTTTCATTTTCTAAAGCAAACTGATGTGCTGTCATAGCTGCTTTAGGACAATATGGACATGTAGGTGTAACAAATACCTGAATATGTACAGGTTTTACAATCTTTGTAAGTTCCTTCTTTAAGTGATCTGGCAGATTCGATTTCCTCGAAGAGATTTGTAATATATCTTCTAATATTGTTACGAACTCATAACCAGTGGGTATACCGTAAAATCGTATGCCGTAATCTTTTTCACCTTCAATAATCGTTGCAGGGATTTTGTCTATCCCGTAAGCTTCTGCCCGATCTTTATCCTCCATAAAATTGAGGACTTCCAATTCCAATTTATCAGAAAGGTTGGCAACCTCTGTGAGAAGCTGCCTTGTTTCTACACAGTACTGACACACTCCTGCCACGTGCTGTGTGAAAAATACAAACTTAACAGGGTTTGTCATAGGCTCTAATCTATTTCTGATTTCTTTTTTATCTTCTTCCCTCAGCATTTACGTGCCTCCTATTATCGATTTTATCTATGGATTAATTTTATATGAAGTAGTAATATCAACTGTCTTCTTAAGCATTGCAGACGCAGGACAATATTTATTCTGCGAGAGATCGATCGCCTTTTCTACTTTCTCCGGATCAATATCTTTCCCAAAAAGAAGATATTCCATACGGATTTTTGTAAAAACTTTGGGATGAGTTTCAGCTCGTTCTGCTTCAACTTCCATCTTAAAATCATCCAGTTTAACTCTCATTTTTTCTAAAAGAGATACTACATCCATACCAGTACAGCCCGCCAGACTAATAAGAAAAAGCTCCATGGGTAGAGAACCTGCTTCTAAGCCAGAAAATTTTTCTGGACCGTCCATAACAACCCAGTGCTTAGAATCTCCCTTCCCTGCCAGTGCAATACCTTGAATCTGGTTTATAGTTACTTTCATAAAGATTGTTTCCCTTTTAACTACTCTTTTAATAAGGTAAGAATATCGTTTTCAAAAATTTCTTTTTGCCTGTATCCTACATATTTTTTAACGATCTCGCCTTTTTTATCCAGGACAAAAGTAGTTGGAATACCCCTGATCGGACCGTAGTCCATTAATACACTCCTCGGAGCTATTGCAACGGGATAATTAATTCCGTAATTCTCGATAAAGCTACGTACTGCGCCAATACCCTGCTGACCTACCGCAAGACCTATCATCTGGAACCCTTTTGTTTTATATTCACTATAAAGTTTAATGAAATCCGGGATTTCCATACGGCACGGTGGACACCAGGTATCCCAGATGTCAAGAATAACTACTTTGCCTGCAAAATCTGAAAGGCGTATCGTATCTCCAGCAACATCAACAACAGTAAAATCATGAGTTGGACTGTAGTTTTTCTCCGAAGTTTTAACCGCATTTCCAGATGCAGGCTCAGCCACAGATGTACTTACGGATGCAGTAGCTTGTTTGGTTTCAGCTTTAACTTTTTTCTTGGATCCTGTATTTCCTTTACAACCCCATACACCTATAAGTAATAAACTAATACCTAACGCAGTAATAAAATTGGTTCTCATGGCATCTCCTTTTCTTAAAATTTATGACAGAACAGCATCTAATTTTTTTGTAATTGTGCCTTTGGGTACAGCGCCAACAATCTGATCTACTGGTTTACCATCTTTAAATATAAGAAGAGTTGGTATGCTAATAATACCATATTGACCAGCCAGTGTAGGACTTTCCTCAGTATCTAATTTGCAAACTTTAATTTTACCATCATAATCTTCTGCTATTTCTTCCACGATAGGAGCAACCAGACGGCACGGCGCACACCAGGCCGCCCAGAAATCAACTAAAACAGGAATATCCGACTCCAGTACTTCCTTCTGAAAATTGCTATCATTTAATATAATTTCTTTACCCATTAATAATCCTCCTTATTTACTTAATCTGTCAGTACATCCAGGAGTTTTAATACCATTTGATTTTTAATATGGTAACAAACCTGGTTGCCTTCTCGTTTTGCTTCCACAATTCCAATATTCCGTAGAAGAGACAAATGTTGAGAAATATTGGGCTGTGACAACCCTAAAACTTCCTCCATAACTTTAACGCAGGGACGCCGTTCCCTGATCAGGCAAACAAGGCTGAGGCGAGTTGGATGAGCAAGAGCTTTTAGAATACGTGATTTTCCTTCGTAATCTATATTATCCATCATTTTTATTCTCACTCGTTTTCCAGACTCTCAATATACTTCAGAGCAGATTGAGCAGCAATTGTTCCATCTCCTACTGCAGTAGATATCTGGCGGACTTCTTTATCTCTTACATCTCCAACTGCAAAAACTCCAGGAACCGAAGTTTCCATTCTTTCATCTGTCACTATATAACCCCATTTGTTAATATTAATCTTCCCCTCAACAAAATCTGTATTAGGAATTAAGCCGACCCATATAAAAACGCCATCTGCCTTCAGGATTTTTTCTTCTCCGGTTGCCCGATCTTTTACTGTAACAGATTCTACCTTTTCCTCACCATTAATAGAAAGCACCTGGTGATTCAGATAAAAACTAAACTTTGGATTTTCACGGGCTCTCTTCTGAAGAATTTTCTCTGCATTAAGATGATCCATAAATTCCACTAACTGGATGGATCGCACAAATCTGGTAAGATACAAACTTTCCTGCACCCCAGAACTGCCTCCACCCACAACCACAACGTCTTTCTCCTGGAAAAAAGGGCCATCACAAGTAGCGCAGTAGGAAACCCCTCTTCCTTTGAACTTTGCCTCTCCGGGAACATTAAGAAGTTTCGGGTCTGTCCCGGTAGCAATTATAACTGTTTTAGCAAAATACTCAACCCCATCAGCCACAACTTTCTTAGGATTACTATCTAGTTGCACATCACTGACCTTACCGGATAAAACCTCCAGTCCAAATTTCCTGGCTTGCTTTTCCATCTTCTGCATAAGCTCCATACCCCCAATACCATCTTCAAATCCGGGGTAATTCTCAATTCTATCGGTACTTGCCACCTGTCCACCAGGCATTAACCGTTCAAGCATACCCACCTTAAGCTGAGCTCGACCAGCATAAATTCCTGCAGTTAACCCACCCGGACCTCCACCAATAATAAGAACATCATAAACTGACATAGAAACCTCCAGGTTTATAAAGATATAGGGATATTCGCATAACTGAATATACTAAAAAGAAATAAGAAAGTCAAGAGATTTTATAGTTGAATGTTCTGAAACTTCTATTTTCTTCTATTGCAACGATTGCAAAGGGATTATATAAATTTGTCATTGATTTT
>CAYYPT010000168.1:0-5672 GCA_964473625.1 uncultured bacterium
ATATAAATTTGCCAAAGTTTAGTGATTTAAAAAACTCTAAAAAAAAGGAGCGGCAAATGAGAATTAATATCACTGCACGTCATTTCAAATTGTCGGAAGAGATGAAAAAATATGCAGAAAAGGAAGCCTTCCGACTTAAAAAATATTATGATGGAATTATTGATACAGAAGTAATATTAAGCTGGGAAAAGAAATACCGTATGGCAGAAATTAAAATTGCTGTCTACGGAACTATTCTGACGGCGCACGAACGCTCAGAAGATATGTATAGCTCTATAAATGAAGCCGTTGATAAATTGGAAAGGCAACTTGTTAGATATAAGGAAAATTTACGAAAATTTGATCATGAAACCATAAAGAAAGAGAAAGTGCAGATAGAGAATAATGAAGAGCCATTCAAAAAATAGGAGGATGTAATTATTGTCTGAAGACGAAGGAGAAAAACAAAATCTTTCTGTTGAAACATTATTTTTAGAAAATAAAAAAAGGCTCAAACTTGAGCTTATCTCTGGTAAGGGAAGTTTTCAAAAACGAATTTTTGAAAAGGATATAAATCGTCCTGGACTTGCCCTGACCGGATTTGTAGAGCTTTTTACTTTTAAGCGAATTCAGGTATGCGGTAATACAGAAGTGGCTTATTTGAAAAGTCTTTCCCCAGCAAAGCGTAAAAAAGCTCTTTCTAAAGTTTTTGCTTTTGATATTCCCTGCTTTATTATTACTAACGGCAATGAGGTTTCTTCCGAATTTATTGAAATGTCGGAGAAGTATAAAATCAGTGTTTTCAAAACGCCGTTTGCCACTACGAAAGTTGTTCAACTTCTTGGGGATTATCTGGATGAAAAATTTGCTCCTCGAACTTTTATCCACGGTTCTTTAGTAGATGTTTATGGTATTGGAGTTTTGATTACAGGAAGAAGCGGAATTGGAAAGAGTGAAGTTGCCCTGGATTTAGTAGCAAAGGGTCACCGCTTGGTTACAGATGATGTTGTAACTGTTACTCGGCGCACAGGGGGAATTCTCATCGGTATGGGGAATGAAACTTTGGAACACAATATGGAAATTCGAGGAGTAGGAGTAATCGATGTCAGAGCTGTTTTTGGAATACGAGGTATAAGAGGACAAAAAAGGATAGAAGTACAGGTTGAATTAGTGGATTGGGATAGTTCAGAAAAATATGAGCGATTGGGTCTCAAAGATACTACAACTAATATCCTTGGTGAGAAAATTCCTTTGATACGTCTGCCTGTTTATCCGGGCAAGAATATATCGGTTATAGTAGAAGTGATTGCTCTGAATCAACTTCTAAAAATTTATGGTTACCATGCAGCAAAAGAGTTCGAAAAAAGAGTGAGTCAAAAGATGAATGCAAAACTTAAGCTAATAAAGGATTACCTGGGCAGTGATTTTGAATAATATCTGACAGTCTTTCTGATTCAAAGTTTCAAATTAGTACTATAAGGGGAACTAATGATAGTAGAACGAAAATCAGAAGTGTTGGTTGGAATAACTGTAACAGTGGCTATTATTGTCCTTACTCTCAGTGTGATCTGGGGTAAGGGGATAAGTTTTGTTGCCCATAAACATCGGCTTGTGGTTCGTTTTGACAATGTTGCAGGGCTGGAAAAGGGCGACCCTGTTGTTATTCGGGGGATCAAGCAAGGTGAAGTAAAAAATATAATTTTGAGACCTGACTGGGTAGAAGTGCGATTATGGCTGAAAGATAGTGTTCCTCTTTACTCCGATTTGCAAATTACTATTGAAAGCCCTGAATTGATGGGTGGAAGACAGATAAGAGTTTATCCAGGACAGAACGGGGAGCCTGCAGATTTTAACAAGGTTTTTTACGGGAGAACACAGGGAAATGCAGCAGACTTAATAGTGAAAATAGACAACACAGTTTCTAAAGTAGACTCTCTTTTTCTAAAATTCAAAGATGTTCTAGAGGAAGGCAGATTTTCCCGTATATTGCAGAACGTAGAAGAAACTACAGACAAGGCAAGACTTATAGTAGAAGAAAACCGAATGGCTCTCCGATTGTCTCTTAAACGTCTGGATGAGATGACCCGGCAGTTGCAAAAAGATTCCACAGTAATTCGGATAGGTGATATAGCAGTAAAACTTGATAGTACAGTCTCTCTTATGAAAATGTTGGCTATACGAATGGAAAAAGAAGAGGGAACGTTGGGCAAGCTTGTTCGGGATCGAGATTTATATGATCAGCTTTTAAAGACATCCGCTGATCTTGATTCCCTGGTAACCGATATTAAGGCTCACCCCAAAAATTACATTCACGTATCAGTATTTTAGTACTATTTTTGAAAGGATAGAATCATGAAGACTAAAAAGTTTTCTCCACTTTTACCCCTATTAATTCTATTCTTGTTCTTATTAAATTCACATATTTTAGCAACAAACCAAAAGCCTCTAACAGTTGCAGAGTCCAGTGGTTTTACCGCGACCTCTCGTTATAATGATGTTATAGAATTTATCAGAAAACTTCAGAAACAGAGTTCTCTTATTAAAGTTGAATCCCTCTGTACCTCTGCTGAGGGAAGAGATGTACCTCTTCTTGTTGTGGGGAGGCCCGTTCCTTCATCTCCTTTAGATCTTAAGTACAGCAATAGAGCTGTAATCTACATCCAGGCCAACATACATGCAGGAGAAGTCGAAGGGAAAGAAGCTTCTCTCATGTTGATTAGAGATATTCTTCTGGAAAACAATGTTCCTTTTCTTGATAACCTTGTGATTCTGGCAGCACCAATTTTCAATCCTGATGGTAATGAAAAAATAAGTCTTGAAAACCGTAGATCACAAAACGGACCCAGAGAAGGCGTGGGAGTAAGATATAATGGGCAGAATCTTGACCTGAACAGAGATGCCGTGAAATTGGAGAGTCCAGAGGTTCGGGGTCTTGTCCAGAACGTTTTGAATAGATGGGATCCTGTTCTCCTCGTAGACTGCCATACCACAGACGGCTCTTATCACGAAGAGCCTGTTACCTATGTGTGGGGTCTAAATCCGAATGGAGATTCTGCTATTATAGAATACATGAGATCAAAAATGATGCCTTTGATTGCCAAAAATCTCAGTGGAAAATATAAGGTACTTTCCATTCCCTATGGAAATTTTATAGACCCGGCAAATCCTGAAAAAGGATGGCGGCCTGCTGGCCCTCAACCCCGTTTTATAACCAATTATGTTGGTTTGAGGAACAGGCTTTCTATACTCGATGAAAATTATACACATGCAGATTTTAAAACCCGTGTGTGGGGAGCTTATTATTTTCTTCGATCTATTCTGGAGTACTGTGATAAACATAAAGATGAAATCCTTCAACTTGTAAAAACTGCTGACCAAAAAACAATACAGCGGGGGATGTGTCCTTCTAAAAAAGATTCCTTTGCCGTTGACTACGACTTAGAGCCTCTTAAAGATAAAATAACCATTTTAGGCTACAAAATGAATGTGATCCAGAGAAAAGGAAGCTGGCCAATTGTAAAAAAAACAGCTCAAAAGAAAATTTATAAACTTCCTTATTTTTGTGATTATGTCCCAAGAAAATCTGTCCGTTTTCCATACGGTTATCTCGTTCCCTTACCAGTGCCGGAGATTGAAAAGAAGCTTCTCCAGCATGGAATAACCGTAGAAAAACTAACAGAACCTGCCACGTTAGAGGTCGAATCTTTTGTCTTAAAGGAAGTTAAAGCATCTGAAAGGCTTTTTCAAGGACATCATCTAAATTCAGTCAAGGGGAAATATGTAGTAGAGAGAAAAAATTTCCCTCCAGGCACACTTTTTGTTAGCACAGCTCAACCTCTTGCCAACGTGGCTGCTTACCTTTTAGAACCCGAGAGTGACGATGGGTTGATCGCATGGAATTTCTTTGACCGCTATCTTTTTCGTGAGTGGCGGCGAGAACCTGAAAATTGCCCTATTTACAAACTTCTGGAGCCGGCAAAACTTGCCAAAGAAACTGTGAAGTAAAGAGTTTTGATGTTACAGTCAAGGATAGGAGAATTTGCAGCTCTGTTGACTGCCGTGTGCTGGACAGTTACAGCACTTGTTTTTGAATCTGCAGGGAAGCAGGTAGGTTCCCTTGTCGTAAATTTAATACGACTTTTTCTAGGTTTCTTATTTCTCAGTCTGTTTTCTCTTATAGTTAGAGGTATGCCACTTCCTTTTGATGCACCAGCACGGGCCTGGCTCTGGCTTTCTCTTTCCGGTGTTGTAGGTTTTGTTATTGGTGATCTTTTTCTCTTCCGTGCCCTTGTAGTGATTGGAGCCAGAATTTCGACGTTGATTATGTCTTTAGTACCTCCCATGACTGCGCTCATCGGGTGGATAATACTGGGAGAAACACTGTCACTGAGCAATTTTCTCGGCATGGCTCTCACAGTGGGAGGTATTGCTCTTGTTGTTCTGGAACGTAATGGTGGTAAAAAACAGTTAAGATTGTCGTTTCCTGTTTCTGGTGTTTTACTTGCACTTGGAGGAGCTGTTGGAGAGGCAGTAGGGCTTGTACTGAGTAAATATGGAATGGGCAGCTACAATGCTTTTGCCTCAACCGAGATAAGAGTGATAGCCGGTATAATCGGTTTTTCTATACTTTTTTCATTGCTCAAAAGATGGCCGCGAATAGGCTATGCTACTCACAACAGAAAAGCCATGGTCCGTATATCTATTGGAGCTTTTTTGGGTTCTTTTTTGGGAGTCTCGCTTTCTCTACTGGCAGTTCAGCATACAATTGCAGGAGTGGCCTCCACGATTATGGCTATTGTACCTGTACTTATTATTCCACCGGCAGTAATCTTGTTTAAAGAAAAAGTAAATGCAAAAGAAGTAATTGGAGCTGTTATAGCTGTAATTGGTGTGGCTATTTTATTCCTGGAGCCTCTATAAAAATAAATTTGGGATGGTATCAGACAACGTAAGGGCATGATCTCCTGCGGGAGAGAAGAGTTTTGATGCTACAATTGGAGAGTGGATATCTTTGAAGTATTTTTCCTCTACCATCTTTCGTATCAAGGAACTTAGAGATCCCCACTGCCTGCTTTTCTCTGAGGGTAGTGAAATCCATCTCCATAGGGAGTCCAAGCATCGTCTATGGGAGTGGGAAAAGACTAAATTTAGATAAGCAGTAGCATGTACTTTTTTTACTGAGATTCTTAATTTAGAGAGTAGATTTTATTACATTATCCACAAGTATTAGAATTATAGGCAAATTATGATTACTACAAAGTTGCAAATATCTTTTCATAGACGAATTGTCAAATTTTGTGTGCTTGTGTTAATTCCAATCTTATTTCTTTTACTGCCCTTCTTTTTTGTGTCTTTTCCTCCCGCAACTGATCTGCCTCAGCATCTGAGCCAGATTTATTTGTTAGGTCAAACTCTCAAAGGAAATACTGGATTATATTCAATAAATTGGTTCGGGCCAAACAACCTAATTTATTTGTTTCTTATTCTCTTTACATATCTGTTCTCGCCGCCTTTTTCTGGAAAATTTTGTTTGATTATATTAGTTCTTCTCTGGGCTGGATCAATTTATTTTCTTGCGTGGAAGCGTAAGCGTCCATTAGAGAATACTATTTTAGCTCTACTTTTTATCTATAATCTTTCATTCTACTGGGGATTTCTTAATTTTCTGATTGGCCTTCCTTTTTTTATTCTAT
>CAYYPT010000169.1:0-5630 GCA_964473625.1 uncultured bacterium
TCTACGTTTTAATGTTTCTTCTGACAAAATGTCCATGACAAAATCGTGTACAATTTTATTCTCCCTCATCCAGTTTTTGAGAGGAATGGAGTGTCCGAGTTTATCTTTCCTGTGAACAACTTCAGATGGAAGAAGTGGCTCTACAGCAGTCCTCTCTATATACTTGGCATCAGAAAAACCTTTAATTTTTAAACTGGATGGAATAGTAGCGCAAAAAGCTACCACATCAGGATCCAGCATTGGAAATTTAGGACGCAAACCAAAGCTGCGAACCATTTCCATCCTTCTGAGATAGAATTGAACAACGGTCTGATAATCGCTGTATAGAGATCTGCTCAAAGGATCGTATTCCTTTGCTTCATGATTGATTAAAATGACATCATTATAAACCTTTTCCAGATCCACTTCATCCCACAATTCGGGACTAATCAGTTTTCTTAACTCTTCAGGATGGTAATAAACTCGCCATCTATGAGTACCAAGAGACTTCGGGAAACTATAGCTTTCAGAAAATCTTTTGATTTTAACCTTCCAATCATTTTTTTTCTCAGAATCCGGTAAAAGCCTTCCCAAGGAAAAAATCGGTTCTCGGATAGGCTTTGGTACAGCATCAAAAAAACGAGCAATTTTATCTGCTAAATAAACGGGATGGCCTGCAAAAAGTTCGTCTCCTCCATCTCCTGTAAAAAGATCTTCGATCCTACCTTCTGCTGCCTTTGCCAGAAGATAAGTAGCAACATTGATCCCAACATCGGAAAAAGGTTCGTCCATTAACGAAACCATCCTCTCGGCAAGAATGACCTCTTCAGGCGAATACTCAACTACCTCATGTTCAAGTCCAAAAAAATCCGCTACAATTTTGGCGTAATGGGATTCATCAAACGATTCTCCCCTGCAGCGGAAAGAAAAAGTTGAAATCCCCTTTTTCCCTTGTTGATGAAGAAGAGAAACAATTGTGGAAGAATCCAGGCCACCACTCAAGAAAGCACCAGTCTTTGATGCAGGTTCAATACGCTTCTGCACAGCCAAAGTCAAGCGATCTCGTATTTCTTTGCTCAAAGCATCTATTTTAAATCTGGAGTTAACATTAAAAGATAGCCGCCAGTATTGTTTAAAAGTATGTTTATTCTCCTCCCATTCCAGAACATATCCAGGCCTCAAACGATAGATACCTTCATAAAATGCATCAAGTCCAGGATTATAACAAAAAGTCAAATATTTTAAAAGAGTAGACTTATTGATTTGATCTTCTTTGCCCCAAGCCCAGACAACAGGTTTAAGCCTTGAACCAAAAATAATTCCATTCTTATGTAATCCGTAATAAAGCTGGGAAACTCCAATCTTATCCCTGACAAGTGTAGCTTTTCTTCCTGCTTCGTCCCAAAAAACCATGGAGAAATCACCATTAAGTTTCTTGAGAAAATCCAGACCCTGTTTCTGATAAAGCTGCCAGATAGAGTGGATAACGGGAATATCTCTATCGTCAGAGGAGAAAAATTCTTTATCATTATAAACCTGACCGTCTAAGATCAATCCTTGAGAATTATTTAAAGTACTCCAAAAGCTACTTTCTTTTCCCCCTGGACTGAAAATTTTATTATCAAAGTAACAAAGTAATTCTTCGGTTTCAAAATAACGGCCCTGTTCCAGATTCACTGAATCCAGCCATCTATAAATTTTCTTTTTTGTCTGAGCAATTAACGCTCTTCCTATTACACCAAATAACATTTAACTTTTCCTATAACCTAACCTGACCAACCTCACTTCGTTTTTGCCATTTTCAGCACCCAGGACCTACCACCTGCTTTAAGACGGCAAACATAAATACCGCTTGGCACATCTTCTCTCTTATCATTTTTGCCATCCCACCTCACTTGATATTTCCCGGGAGATTGAACAGAATTGACAAGAGTTCTTATCCGTCTTCCCATTACATCATAAACAATCAAAGAAACTTTACCAGAAGCGCCCAGCTGATAACTAATAGTAGTACCTGAGTTAAACGGATTGGGGAAATTATCTTCTAAATAAAAATCTATAGGAACTGTTGTTTCCACACCTGTTTGCACAACACTAATATGGACAGCAGGCTTGTTATATAAACAGTCATTGAGTTGATACTTTTCCCAACTAATAGTTGTTTCCCGATTAATATTGGAAATAACCTGAAATTTTATGATCAAAAAAGTATTAACTTGAGAAATGGGGTAGATTCCGTATAAGGCTATTTTAACAAAACCGGTTTTAGAATCATTATAAATAACATTAAATTTACGGGAGACAGAAGTGGTAGTCGCTCCTAAAAATTTCAGCACATTTGCATCATATCTGAGCCAGATATCAGATGATATTAAATTAGCTCCTTTCTTTGAAATCAATGGAATAGAAACAGTATCCATCGGACTAACTATCATAGAGTCGGATAAGGAAACAGAAGGGGATTTACTCATTCCATTAGCCAGCGACCAATTTCCGCTGACATCGCCCAACGCAATAGCAGCAAAATTCCCATCACCATAATTGTCAATCATTCTTGGATACTCCCGTAAAGCAGGCAAAAACCGCCATTCCCCTACATGAGAAGCAAAAATGCCGGGTAAGCCTACTGCAGCACGGGCAATTTGAACTACATCAACAATATCAACTGTCCCACTCTCATCAACATCAGCCGCTTTCTTTTGATTCTCAGTCAACGTTTCCAGACCAACTGTATAACGCGCTGTTAAAGCAGCATCGTAAGCCGATATGACACCTTTTTTAATATCTTCTCCTTTCTGCTTAGCAGGTGTAACAGTAATAGCTTCTTCTCCTTTGACATCTGAGAAAACATAAGTACCTGAATCGCTTACAGTGGTATTTCTCATTTCATCACCAGACATATCAAGTTCCACTCTTGGCACTCTTACATTATTACTATAATAAGAAACATGTCCAGAGAGGGAAAAGGGACCATAATAAAAAGACCCCTCTTGTTCAACAACTGTAATTCTCTGGTTTGCCATGATCTTAAATACTTTCTGGATGATACCACTTGGCCAGTAAATAATTAAGCTGTCAACTTGATCAGCATGGGCTAAACCAAATTCTGCAGGGAAACTATCTGCTTTATATCCACCACCTCCTAAAACCTGCCGCATCTGGAGTTTCCCATTTGCATAAGCAATCAGCCTGGCGCCAATAGCACTACGGTTGCTTTCAACACCTTCTAATTTAACATGAAGCCAATTGTTATCCCCACCATCATTCTGGAACAAAGTTGCATAACAAGTAAGGGAATAATCACTCCTACACAAATAAATATCAAGATAACCGTCCTGATTATAATCTGCAATTGGAGCAGACCAATTCCAATAGGAATTATTTGTTAAATTTGCTGAAGTGGCAATATCTGTAAAAGTTCCATCTCCATTATTATGAAATAGTTTAAGATTTCTTCCAGATCTATGAATCGCCAGTATATCAATAAAACCATCATTATCAAAATCCGCAACCGACAATCCACCACCAAAAGGAATTTTACTATCAAGAACCACTTCTATTCCAGCAGAGGAGGATACGTTGGTAAAAGTACCATCATGATTATTTCTGAATAAAAGGAATGTCTTCCATGCCCTCCGCACAAATAGATCAAACCATCCATCATTGTTATAATCCAAAAAGATAGCTCCTTTTAAACCATTTGTTCTCGGTAATCCACTGGTGGTTGATTCGGTAAATGTACCATCTCCATTATTGACAAAAAAACGGGAAGGGTAACTATAATTCGGGACAAAGAAATCCATATCACCATCGTTATCCACATCTGCAAATGCGCAACCCCAGATATCATCAGGAGACCGTTTATGATTGAGTTGTGCCTCCTTTGAAGCAAGAGTAAAACTTCCATCTCCATTATTTTTATATACAATTAAAGAAGGAACATAAGGTTTTATACTATCTCCAAAAACAAATAAATCAAGATAGCCATCATTATTATAGTCAACAAATGTAAGATTCCGACCCCTATTATAAGACTTTACTCCAGCAGCAGAAGAAACATCAGTAAAAGTTCCATCACCGTTATTTTTATAGAGAGCCAATACATAACTACTGTTACCAGGTGAATATTGCCACTCACCCATCCCAATAGCTATATCAACATAACCATCATTATTATAATCACCTGCCGCTAACCCTTGAGCACTAGTACAATATCCATCAACCCCCGCCTCACTTGTTACGTTTTCAAAAATACCATTTCCTAAATTTTTAAGGAGCGTATGCGGCAAACAGCCAAAAGGACTTTCACTTAAGTTGTGTACTACAAAGATATCTGGGAACCCATCACCGTTGTAATCAAAAAAACCTGACCCATGCGTATTACAGGCAACCTTTGTTTGAGTCATATCACCTACGTTGGTAAAAGAGATAGATTGCGAATAAAGAAATCCTGTCAGGTAAAGAGTAAAACATATTATTAATATATTTATTTCCCTAAGCATAATACAACCTCCTCTCAAGAAGTTTTATGATTCTTCGAATCTATAGAAAGAGGTATTATTGTCATGGTATAATCTGGATCTGGATGAATAGTCTTTGTCCATTTAACAGCTTGCGATACAAATTTACCGACTACTGGAAGTGCTTTCAAAAAATTAATTTTTCTGGCCAGAGAAAACTTATAATTGAATGGCGGCCTGGAGTAATCATAATTATGCAATCTCTGATATCTGTCTTCGAAGCCAAATCTTTCTACCAATTTATCAGGATTCTGTGTTTTAAACTTTGATAACATAGTTCTCTTTAACTCAAGCTGATGGGTACTCATATTTAAATAATATACTTTATCATCCCGAACAGGTTCAGGAGGGTAATTATATTTTACAAAAGGAATCAATTTCGTAAAACCCGACAATATCTTTTCCGGTGTTACTTTTAAAGAAAATCTGAAATTATATTCGGGAGCTTCATAAACAGAGATATTCAACTTATACTCTCTTAAAGCTTCACTCACTATATAATTAGTAACATCATGCTGATAATTACCGCCTTCGTATAGAGGAACAAAAATCAAATCAGGATTGCAACCTTTAATAAATTCGCCTATTTCAGTAATACAAGTATCAATTTCGGTTCTTTCAGTTAAACCAGTCAAAACAGGATACCTAAGAAAATGAAGAGCACTTTGTCCAACCCCAATAGTCGACCAGGCATCAAAAGCTTCCTTCTTTCTCGTACAATTATCGTCGGGGCACCCATTTGTAACATAAAGTACATTAACTTTTCCACCCATTTCTACCGTCTGTATAGCATATCCCCCTGCTATAGCCACACAATCATCTTGATGAGGAGCAATGATTAAAATATCTTCTCCTGTGGCATGAATGTAATATCGCTTTCTACAAATAATACTGACCCAGAGTAAAAAAGCAAAAATACAATACAAAAGATAAACAGAAAATATTACGAGTAACAAAATCTTCAATACATCAAATAACGCAATACTAAAGATAATCACTATTAACAAAATTAAGAAGCTTATAAGCAATAAAAATTTAAATAAAATTTTAGAATTGTTTCCCCACATTGACCAAATTACTTATTCTGAATTAAACTGGTAATTTTCTCTATCGTGGAAAAGTTCTCCATCG
>CAYYPT010000170.1:0-5616 GCA_964473625.1 uncultured bacterium
AGAAACAAAGGAACAGAGATGGTTTAAAGACATTGGTCAATTTTTTGGAAAATATATCAAAGAAATAGGGCTTTTTGGCATCTCGGTTAGCTTTAATCCCCCTGAGAAAGATTTGAAAGAATTGGTAAGGAAATTTCCGGAAGCTCTTGATAATTTATTGGGTAAAATAAGAGATTATCAAAAAAGTGGTTTATTCATTGCTTTAGATGATATTAATGGGTTGGCAGATAAACCTGAATTTGCAAATTGGTATAAGAGCTTTGTAGATGAAATTGCAACTCAGTACAAGGATTTTCCTGTATTTATTATGCTTATAGGGCTTCCGGAAAAAAGAGATGTTCTTTCCAGGCATCAACAATCTCTTATGAGAATATTCAGGGTGGTAGAAATAGAAAAACTTTCGGATAAAGAAGTAGAAGAGTTTCTATTGAAAGCTTTTGAGAAAGTTGGTATTAAAGTAAACACTAAGGCTATGAAACATATGGTGCACTTTTCAAGTGGATTACCTCTTCTGATGCATGAGATAGGAGATGCTACTTTTTGGATAAATACTGATGAGAAAATAGATGAAAAGGATGCAATACAGGGGATATTAACAGCGGCAGAGAAGGTAGGACAGAAGTATCTTGACCCAAAAGTTTATAGGGCGATTCGCAGTGAGAGATATAGATCAATTTTGAGGAAATTAGGTAGACAGATTGTTTCTCGGAATTTTAAAAAGAAAGAAGTTGAAGCAAATCTTAACGAAAATGAAAAGAAGGTATTTCATAATTTTCTGAGAAAAATGCGAGAATTAGGAGTAATTGAACCGGATATAGAGAAGGAAAGAGGTACTTATAGATTTGTAAATGAGATATATCCTCTTTATATTGGTGTTGAGAGTCAGAGGTTTGATAAAAAATTTACTATAACTTAGTAGCAAGATATGTCAGCATTTGTACGACGACAACTTTATACTCGCTGGTGGCATGGATTCGAATAGCTAAGATCCTGCAGTTGCAAAATTTTATTTATCCAATAACTGTTATATGGTATAATGCAGATATAATGGAGGGTATAATGGAAAAGAAACGTGTAGTCATTATGGGAGCAGCAGGGAGAGATTTTCATAACTTTAATGTCTATTTTCGAGATAATAATGAATATGAAGTTGTAGCGTTTACTGCGACACAAATTCCCGATATCGAAGGAAGAGTTTATCCACCAGAGTTAGCAGGTAAGCTTTATCCGCAAGGGATTCCGATTTTATCTGAGGATGATTTAGTTTCCATCATTCGTGACAAAAATGTAGATGAAGTGGTTTTTGCATATAGCGATATTTCCCATGAATATATTGGCCATAGAGCTGCTATTGTCAATGGAGCTGGAGCAGATTTTGTTCTTATGGGTCCAAAGAGAACCATGCTCAAAGCCAAAGTGCCTGTAATTGCTATTTGTGCTGTTAGAACAGGGTGTGGAAAGAGCCAGACTACACGGCGAGTTAGCCAAATTCTTAGAGCAAAACGTAAAAAAGTTGTGGCGGTCCGCCATCCCATGCCATACGGTGATTTGAGAAAACAGATTGTTCAACGGTTTGAAAAGTATGTTGATCTCGAAACACATCACTGTACTATTGAAGAGCGGGAAGAGTATGAACCTCATTTAGATTTGGGAAATATTGTCTATGCAGGTGTTGACTACGGTGCTATCTTAGAACAGGCTGAGAAGGAAGCAGATATTATTCTCTGGGATGGGGGTAACAACGATACTTCTTTTTATAGACCTGATTTGCTCATTGTAGTAACAGATCCTCATAGAGCTGGCAATGAGCTGACTTATTATCCCGGAGAAACCAATTTAAGGACAGCCGATGTTATTATTATAAATAAAGAAGAAACTGCAGAGCGGGAAAATATTGAAAAAGTTAGACAGAATATAAGAGAAGTGAACCCTGATGCAGTGATGATAGACGCTGCTTCACCTCTCTTTGTAGACAATCCAGAAGTTATTCGTAATAAGAGAGTTTTGGTGATTGAAGATGGTCCAACGCTTACTCACGGCGGGATGAAGTACGGTGCAGGAGTTATGGCTGCAGAGAAGTACGGTGCATCAGAAATTGTGGATCCAAGGCCATGGGTAAAAGGAACAATTGCCGAAACTTTCCAGAAATATCCAGGTATTGGACCACTTCTCCCAGCAATGGGTTATGATGAGCAACAGGTAAAAGATCTTGAGGAAACCATTGATTCAGTGGATTGTGATGCTGTAGTTATTGGTACTCCTATTGATCTGTCAAGGGTTGTTAAGATTAAAAAACCTGTTACTCGAGTTAGGTACAAATTACAAGAAATTGGCGAGCCTACATTAGAAGATGTACTCAAAGATTTCTAAATCTTCAAGAACAGTAGTGGTGGCATTAGGGGGCAATGCTATTACTCGTGAGTTCGAAGAAGGAAATATTTATCAACAGTTTGCCAATACCCGAAGGAGTCTTGTGGGGGTGGTAGAAATGGTTGAGGAGGGGTATAATGTGGTTCTCACTCACGGAAACGGACCTCAGGTTGGGAATGCTTTGATCCGGGTTGAAGAAGCTCGCCATTTGGTTCCACCTATTCCTATGGGTGTACTGGTGGCTGATACTGAAGGAGGGATGGGATATATGATAGAACAGTCCCTCCAGAATATGCTTCACCGTAAGGGTATTGAAAAACAGGTTGCTACTGTTCTTACTCAGGTGATTGTTGATAAAAATGATCCTTCTATTTTAAATCCAACAAAGTTTGTAGGACCTTTTTTCGAAGAGTCTCAGGTAAAAGATATACAGCAGCAAAGAGGTTGGATCTTAAAAAAAGATGCAGATAGGGGATGGCGTAGAGTTGTGCCATCCCCGATCCCATTAGAAATTGTGGAAAAAGAAATAATAAGCATATTAGTTGAAAAGGGAGTACTTGTGATAGCATGTGGAGGTGGAGGTATACCAGTTTATATAGAAGATGATGGAACGTATGAGGGTATTGATGGGGTAATTGATAAAGATCGAGCAGCTGCCATACTTGCTCGTGATGTCGGAGCAAGGGAACTTCATATCCTGACCGCTGTTGATAAGGTAGCTCTTAATTTTGGTAGAGAAAATCAAGAAGATTTAGATCGACTTACACTTGAAGAAGCAAAATATTATCTGAAACAAGGCGAATTTCCCCCCGGAAGTATGGGTCCCAAGATTGAAGCGGCCATTCAATTTTTGGAAGAAGGCGGAGAAGAGGTACTTATTACCTCTATTGAGAAAATGAGTATGGCAAGGCGAGGAGCAACCGGCACAAGGATTGTTCATATTTGAAAGATTATCTGTCATTATCAATAAAAGAGGTTAAGTCATGAGTATAAAGAAGGTAAGAGTAAAAAACTTTAAGAGCTTCGAAAAGTTAGAAGTCGGGCTCGGTAAGTTCAATGTGCTTATAGGTGCCAATGCTTCTGGAAAATCTAATTTTGTTCAGATTTTTGAATTTCTGCGGGACATAGCAAATTCTGGGTTAAATAATGCGGTATCCATGCAAGGAGGCGTTGAGTATCTCAGGAACATTAATATTGGTGCTTCTGAGGATTTTTCCTTAAAAGTTGTTTCTGATAAGGAATTTGGATTGCTCGGAAGACGGACGAAGGGAGAGTTCATAGGAATAAAAATATACGAAACCGCTTACGAGTTTGCATTAAAGTTTAATAAAAGAGGTTCAGGATTTAGAATTGCAGAGGATAAATTAACTCAAAAATGTAAGTTTGTTAAACTGGATGAAAAAATGAAAGAAAAAGAAATAGTTGGAGAAGGGGAACTTATTGTTTCTCATACCAATGGAAAAGTAAAGATTGATTTGCGTAAACCAGAAGGAATTCCTATAAAGAAAGATGATATATATCCGCCATTCTTAGGGGAACGAAGACTACCACCTACTACTCTTCTTCTTGAAACGCCATTCTTTTTTATACCTCCATTGGAAGTGGAGGAAATTTTCAGTGGTGTTTCAATATATGATTTTGATCCAAAGCTGCCCAAGAAAGCCACTCCAATCACTGGAAAAGCTGAATTAGAAGAAGACGGGAGCAATTTATCAATTGTTCTTAAAAGTATAATTGCATACAAAGATAAAAAAAGAAAGCTTTTTAATCTGGTAAAAGATCTTCTACCATTCATAGATGACCTTGATGTAGAAAAATTTGCAGATAAGTCTCTCCTCTTCAAGCTACGAGAAATATATTCTGAAAAGCAGTATCTGCCAGCCTCGTTGATTTCTGATGGAACAATAAACATCACAGCTTTAATTATTGCTCTATATTTCGAGAAAAAACCGTTAACTATAATTGAGGAACCTGAACGAAATATACATCCTTACCTTATCGCCAATGTAGTAGATATGATGAAAGATGCTTCACAAAAGAAACAAATTCTCGTTACCACTCATAACCCTGAAATAGTGAAACATACAGATTTAGAAAATCTTTTGTTTATGTCCCGGGATGAAAAAGGTTTTTCCATGATCTCCAGACCATCTGATAAAGAGGAAGTGGAGACATGCTTAGAAAATGAGATAGGAATTGAAGAGCTTTATGTACAAGACTTACTTGGGGTATAACTATGGGTTACAGAAAATTGTTTATATGGGTAGAAGGTGAGGATGACAAAAGGTTCTTTCAGAACATATTAGAACCTAAGCTGCAGGAAAAGTATGATTTTGTAGAAACCAGACGCTATGCCACTCTAAAGAAAGGGAAAATTGATAATTTCCTTAAAAGTATTAAAGCAATGGGGGCGGACTATATCTATGTGACAGATATTAACAGTTCTCCATGTATAACTGCGAAGAAACAGGAAACACAGAGTAAGTTGAGAAATATCGAAGCTGAGAAAATAATTGTAGTGATAAAGGAAATAGAAAGCTGGTATCTTGCTGGATTAGGTAATAAAGAAGCTGAAAGATTTAAAATTCCCATTTTTAGTCTTACGGATACCGTTACAAAAGAGCGATTTAATGAGTTAATTCCCAAAGAGTTTGATTCTCGAATAGACTTTATGTTAGAGATTCTTAAAATTTTTTCTATTGAATTAGCAACACAAAAGAATAGGTCGTTTGGATACTTTATTCAAAAATATGGCTGATAGATTCCTCTAACTGTTGGTAGCGGTGCGGATAATAGAACATATCTGGCTTTGTTCAAATTTCCTGTGAGGTAACCTTAGATATGTTTAGAGAACTGAAAATGAAGGGATAAAAGAAAGGAAGCTTACATGCTCGAACGAACATTACTTAACATTAAACCCGATGCAGTAGCAAGAAATCTCATTGGAGAGATTATTCGCAGAGTAGAACAAAATGGTTACCGTATTGTAGCAATTAATAAACTTTTCTTAAGTCGAAAGGAAGCAGAGGTTTTCTACAAGGTACACCGCGGAAAGCCTTTTTTTAATGAACTCGTTGATTTTATGAGTTCTGGTCCATGTGTGCCAATGGTAGTAGAAGGAGAAAATGTTATTGAAGGTATCAGGAAGCTTATAGGGGCAACTGACCCATCTAAAGCAGCTGAAGGAACTATCCGAAAGGATTTTGGTGAAAGTATTACAAAAAATAGTGTTCATGCATCTGACGG
>CAYYPT010000171.1:0-5393 GCA_964473625.1 uncultured bacterium
AACAAAAAGGAAAAAGAATTTTAGATATAGGCTGTTCATTTGGTTTTTTTCTGGATGGTGCTCGTGAACTGGGATGGGAGACTTATGGGGTTGAAATTTCAAAATACGCTTCTGATTTTGCTCGTAACAAGTTACATTTAAATGTAACTACTGGTAGTATAAATGATGTTTCTTATAGTAATAACTTCTTTGATGTAATTACCATGTGGGATGTTATTGAGCATCTCGGTGATCCGGTTTCTTCTTTAAAAAAGATTCGGAATCTTTTGAAACCTAAGGGTATTTTAGCCCTTGCCACTCCCAACATTGAGTCGCCTCTGTCGCGACTTACTAAAGAGAGATGGGAACAAATAAAACCAGCGTATCACCTGTATTATTTTTCTCCGAGAACTTTAACAAAACTACTGGAAGAATCTCAACTGTCATTGGTAAAGTTGTCAACTCAGGGTTTGGGTGGAACACTAAAATGGGTCATGAGACATAATAGTTTGCCAGAGAAGGGGATGGCGACAGATTCCAGCCGCCTAAAGTATATTTTGAAAAATGGAACAAACAAATTTGCAAAAATCTTTGGCATTGGAGAAAAAATAATCGCTTATGCTAAAAAATAAGATGGTATTAAGAAATCAAAATATTATTTGTTTGTCTTCTTCCCAATGGGATTCGCCTACATGGGTAAATCCCCAGCATTTGATGTATAGATTGTCTCAATACAACCGTATTCTCTATGTGGAACCTATCAGTATGAGGTTTCCTTCAACTAAAAAATCTGATATATCCAAAATTATTTACAGAATAAAGGAATGGTTCAGGGGGATAAGAACTGTAAGAAAAAACCTGTGGATATATTCCCCTATTATCATTCCTCTTCATCATATCAAACCAGTTCAGATTCTTAATCGTCTTTTTCTAAAAATATCCCTGCGCACTATACAAAAACACCTCCACCTACACAACCCTATCCTCTGGATATTTCTACCAACCGGAGTGGATTTAATTGGATCATTTGGTGAAAAACTTGTAGTATATCACTGCGTGGATCAGTATTCAGCAAATCCCGGTGTAAATAAAAAATCCATTACAGAATTTGAACACCGCTTGTTGAAAAAAGCCGATCTGGTTTTTACAACCTCAAAATCTTTGTATAACGACAAAAAAAAATTAAACAAAAATACATTCTATTTCCCGAACGTAGCTGACGTTACTCATTTCAAAAAAGCGCTTAACGATACAACCGAAATTCCAGAGGACTTAAAGAAAATGCCTTCTCCAATAGTGGGTTTCTGGGGAGCTGTAACCGGTTACAAGATTGATCTAAAATTGATAGCATTCGTCGCAGACAAACTACCGGGGGTTTCATTTGTACTTTTAGGCCCTGTAGGAACAGGAGATCCAAATACGAACATTTCCTTGCTTGAGGGTAAGAAGAACATTTATCTTTTTGGGCCGAGAGACTACAAAAAATTGCCCGGATACTTAAAAGGTTTTGATATTTGTTTTATACCTTTTAAATTAAATGAGACAACACAAAATGTCTTTCCCATGAAGTTCTTTGAATATCTCAGTGCAGGTAAACCCGTTGTGTCCACTGATTTACCTTCTTTAAGAGATTACAGTTCTTACTGTTATCTTGCCAGAAACAGTGAAGAATTTGTCCAGAAGATAAAAAAAGCATTGGAAGAAAATGAAAAGAACACTAAAAAGCAACGAATCCAACTGGCAGAAAAGAACTCATGGGAGAAAAACGTGGCGAAATTATCCGAAGTAATTCTACAGAAAATTTAACTATTCTGTGTTAATCTTTAATCAACATTGGAGAAAAGTCAATTTGAAAGTAGCTCTTATACACGACTGGCTTACTGGCATGAGGGGCGGAGAAAAATGCCTGGAAGCGTTCTGCGAAATCTTCCCGGATGCAACGATCTTTACCCTTGTACACATTAAAGGTTCGGTCTCATCAACTATAGAGAACATGAATATCAAGACTTCTTTTGTACAAAAACTGCCGTTTGTCAAGAAAAAATACAGAAGCTATCTTCCTCTCTTTCCAACTGCTATTGAACAGTTTGATGTAAGGGATTTCGATCTAATCCTTTCATCCAGTCACTGTGTTGCAAAAGGAGTTATCCCCCATGCTGAAGCTTTCCACATCTCTTACTGTCACACACCGATGCGGTACGTCTGGGCAATGTATCAGGAGTATTTTGGAAAAGATCGGTTAAAAGGCATATCAAAATGGATTGTTCCGTCCTTTGCTCATTATTTGAGAATGTGGGATATAACAAGTAACTCAAGAGTGGACGAATTTATTGCCAATTCAGAAAATGTTAAAAAGAGAATATGGCGTTACTACAGAAGAAAAGCAACCGTAATTCATCCCCCGGTAGAGACAAAGAACACACAACTTTCCACAAAAGATGAAGGTTACTTCTTGATTGTCTCGGCCTTTGCTCCGTACAAACGAGTAGACCTTGCTATTGAGGCTTTCAACCAATTGGGGGAAAAACTCATTGTCATTGGTACCGGACAGGAAGAAAAACGATTAAAGAAAATGGCACATTCCAACATAGAGTTTCTGGGATGGATCAAATCTGAGGACTTGGGTCAATATTATAAAGGATGTCGTGCCTTGATTTTCCCAGGAGAAGAAGATTTTGGAATTGTACCGCTTGAGGCGCAGTGTTACGGAAAACCTGTAATAGCTTACGGCAGAGGAGGTGTATTGGAAACAGTAAAAGGAGATTGGCTGTCTGGCACCAAAAAAGCAGGCAAGAAAAGTACTGGTATCTTTTTTGAAAAACAGACAACAGAACAGCTTATTGCTGCTGTAAAACAATTTGAAAAAACAGAATTTGATAATCAATTCATAAGAAACCACGCTTTAAAATTTGACAAAGAGATATTTAAGAAAAAAATCAAACAATTCATTCAGCAGAAATTGCCCAAGAGGTAATCCGATGACCAGAACAGAGGAAAAGAATGGACTTTTTATTCCCTTCTTGCAGGTTGTAACAGACATCATTGGCATTGAATGTTCATTTCTTCTTTCTTATTGGCTTCGTTTTTATTCTCCTCTGACAAAACTCATTCCAGTAGTTAGAGGATTCCCTTCATTTAAAATCTATTTCCTGAGTTCATGGGCAGTTGTTTTCATCTGGCTGATCATTTTCAAAATGCTTGGCCTGTATGGAGCAAGAAGAAATGTAAATAAGATCGATGAGTTTTACCGTATTACAAAAGGGGTAACCTTGGGTATGTTAGTTGTAACATCGGCAACTTTCTATTACCGTGGTTTTTCCTATTCTCGATTGGTTTTCGTTATGATCTGGGGGTTCAGCATTCTTTTAATAACTTTCTTCAGATCTGCTGTCATAAGTTATGAAAAGCATTTACATCGCAAAGGAAAAGGATTATTAAACGCTGCTATTGTTGGGTCAAGCAGATGGAGCAGCAATATTTTCGAAAAAGTAAATCGACATCCAGGGCTGGGACTTAAGATCGCAGGCTATGTAGGAGAAAATAAATTTCTCGCAAAAAAATTAACCTGTCTGGGCAACTTTGAACAAATTGCAGAAATTGCCAGAAAGAATAAAATAGATGTATTCTTCCTTGCTCTTGATGAAAAAGAAAATTCTCAACTTATTTCTCTGCTCAACAAATGTACGGGTTTGAACATAGAGTTTTATCTGGTACCAGATTTGTTAGATATGGTAACAAGCCGTCTCCGCGTTGAAAATCTTGAAGGGCTTCCTGTACTAAAAATAAAAGACGTAGCCATTGCCGGCTGGAACAGTGTTTTTAAACGTATTTTTGACGTTATAATTTCTTTCACTGTTTTAATAATCCTGTGGCCACTTTGGATTATTATTGCTGTTGCTGTGAAAATAGATTCAAAGGGATCTGTTTTTTACAAACAAAGACGTGTTGGACTGGATGGAAAAGAATTTAATTTGATTAAATTTCGTACAATGTTTGTGGACGCTGAAAAAAAGACAGGACCTGTCTGGGCAAAAAGAAAAGACCCAAGGGTAACCCGCATCGGAAGAATCCTGAGAAGAACCAGTCTGGACGAGTTACCCCAGCTAATCAACGTTTTAAAGGGTGAAATGAGTCTGGTGGGACCACGACCTGAAAGACCCCATTTTGTGGAACAGTTCAAGGAAAAAGTTCCTAAATATCTAGAGCGCCACAGAGTAAAATCCGGCATGACAGGATGGGCTCAGGTTAATGGCTTGAGAGGCAACGTGCCTATTGAGGAACGAACAAAATATGATATTTACTATGTAGAGAACTGGTCTCTTTTTTTCGATATGAAAATTATACTAATGACAATCTGGGCAGTGATTAAGGGAGAAAACAGTTATTAATCGAACTTTATATATAGACAGAGAGTTGCAAAAATCTAATTATTAACTAAAAGGATATAATATCATGAACTTGCGTTACCCACCATCAATCCACCTTGCTAATCTGCCAACTCCTATTGAAAAACTGGAGAAGATTTCTGCGTTGTGGGAAGGTCCAGAAATTTATATAAAAAGAGATGATTTAACAGGATCTTCCCTCTCAGGAAACAAGGTGAGAAAATTGGAATTCGCAGTAGCAGATGCTCTAAAGCAGAATGCAGATACATTAATTACCTGTGGTGGAATTCAATCCAATCATGCCAGAGCAACTGCTGTGACAGCTTCCAGAATGGGGATGAGTTCATTCTTAGTACTCAGAAGAAATAGAAACGCAAAAAATGAAGGGAATTTGTTTATAGATGAATTAGTAGGGGCTGATTTCAAATTTATTACTCCTGAAGAGTACAAAAAAGTGGATTATATCATGGCAGATGTGGCAGAAATGTTGAGGAAGAAAGGAAAGAAGCCTTACATAATTCCTGAAGGTGCATCAAATGAAATCGGCTATTTTGGGTATATACGTGCTGCCAAAGAGATTTCCAAACAGTTGAAGAAAATGAAACTGGATATTGATTTTATTATTACAGCAACCGGGTCAGGTGGCACTCTGGGTGGTCTTATTCTCGGAAAAAAGTTTTTTGATCTAAAAGCTCAGCCGATAGGATTCAATGTCTGTGACACATCAATTGCTTTCCAAAATAGAATTCATAATGTTTTTGTAAAAATGACCTCCACGTATAAGTGGGACATCAAAATTCAGAAAGACGAGATATCACTGATAGATGGTTATGTCGGCAAAGGGTATGCTATTTCCCGCCCCGAAGAACTAAAATTTATCACAGAAGTGGCACGATTGGAGGGAATCATCTTAGATCCAGTATATACTGGCAAAGCAATGTTCGGACTCAGAGATCAAATTTACAAAAAGCACTTTAAAAAAGGACAGAAAATTCTCTTTATACATACTGGAGGCATATTTGGCCTTTT
>CAYYPT010000172.1:0-5390 GCA_964473625.1 uncultured bacterium
GAACCCACGTCCGGAAGCACGACCCTAAAGACCACTACGTGCGTAGTCTATCTTTGGATTTCACCAGAAGTACCCGACAGACAGGGAAACTTCTGGTTAAGCCTGAAACTTTTCGCCGATCTTACTCAGGCAATAAGATCGACTAACCTGCTTTTCACGACGCTCCACGAAAGTCTCAGCAGGTAAAGACAATCGGGAACGGACTGCTTTAATTAAGCAGCCAAAGCATACGAATAATCGTTGCCGTTTATTGTTATGCTCCGGAGGTTTTACCAGGATCCAGAACCTGGGCACGCGCTCTTTAGCACCGCTGCTTCCGTCGAATCCTATTCGTCCCCAAAAGCCAAAGAACAAATTCAATCAGAAATTGTTGATTCAAAAATAGCAAAAAATTTTTTTAATGTCAATTGGAAAAATAAGTAATCTGCACTGCCCGCATTTTTCAAAGGTTGTTTCAGACAAACCAGCAGATTCCTTTCCGCAGAACCAGAACCTCCTGCGGAAAACAATGGCACGGTTATTTTGTCAGGTTCTTGACTAAAGCCCATCTTATTCTCAGAATCATTCATCCTTCAACGAATCCTAATCCGGGATGAGAAGCGGTATCGCCTTTTTACTTGCTTATCCTCTAGTGGAGCACTCGAAGCAAAGAGGGAATTAAAATCAACGACAAATCAGCAATGAACCATCTGAGTTTTTGCCCCCCAGACGAGAGCAGTGGCTCTCGTCTACCCGTGTTTAATTTTGATGGAGGTGTGGTATCGCCTTTTGCTTGTCCGCCCGCTGGCAGAGCAGCCGAAGCTCATTAGAGAACTAAATCAACTTTAAGAGAGAAATAAGGAAAAGATAATTAATATCTAAACTTTGGTAAATTTATATTTTCTCTCATGTGTCTGGTATAGACAAGATACCAAAAACTTTGATTCCATTCTCTACATTTCCCCTCTCCCTGTCATTCCCGAAATCTTTTGTCGGGAATCCACCCTCAACCCCACTACCTGGATTCCTGCTTAAAACATGCGGGAATGACAGTATTGTTTATTATAACCAATTTATGCGTTCACTCTAAAAAACTTGAAGGGCTTTGGAAAAATGATTATTTATTCTTTTCCCCCAACATAAATGTCGGGAGAACTCATTTATATTTCATCTCTCATCTTTGGTATAGACAAAATATTACATGCCTCGATGTAGTTTACCCTGAGCTTATCGAGTGACTCGGCATGAGAAAACTTTTAGATGAAATTTATTCTGAGTGACCGCCCTGATCTCAAATTTGCCAAAGTTTAGTTAAAGAAAAGTACCAAAAGAAACTCACCTTTCATTAACGAAAAAGCAAAAAGGCAATACCACCCTTCCCATAAAAATAAGTTTCAACACACACGAGAATTAGATTCCTCACTCTGTTCGGAATAACACAAACCACACGCCTTTCTTAAGGAAATGTACTTATTCAAAAAACAGAGTGCCAGACTCTGTTAAATCGGCTCCAACTATCTCAGCTACCATATAAAACAACTTACCATATACCATCAATCTTAACCCCACACTCTGGACACTTCCCATCTACAATTCGATTGCCCATTACACTGAATCCCCATCTCTCTATAAGACGAGCACCACAGTTATAACAAAATGTACTTTCACCTTCCTCACCCGGCACATTTCCAGTATATACGTATCTCAATCCTATTCCCAGTCCTATTTTTCGTGCCTTCTGAATCGCCTCCAGTGGAGTGGCCGGTCTATCAAGCATTTTGTATGTAGGATAAAAGCGACTTATGTGCCATGGAATCCCTGGGTCACATTCATGTATAAAACTGGCAATCTTTGTTAATTCTTCCTCAGAATCATTAATTCCTGGAATTAAAAGTGTGGTTACCTCTACCCATATGCCCAGTTTTTTCATCAGACAAATCGAGTCGAGAACAGGCTGAAGACGAGCTCCACAGATACTCTGGTACGTTTTATCGCTGAAAGATTTTAAATCCACATTGGCCCCATCAAGATAAGGGGCTATTTCTCTAATCGCTTCTTCTGATAAATACCCATTTGTGACAAAAGTATTCTTTATGCCTTTTTTACAGGCCAGTTGAGCGGTATCATAGGCATAATCCCAGAAAATTGTAGGTTCTGTATAAGTATAAGAAATTATTCTACATTGGTACTCTACTGCTAGTTGAACTAACTTTTCAGGAGAAACATCCTGTCCTTCAATTTTACCCTGCTCTCTTGGCATCTGCGAAATATCAGAGTTCTGGCAGTTAAGACAACGCATATTGCATCCAACTGTAGCCACAGAAAACGCCTTTGTTCCAGGGAAGAAGTGAAAAAGAGGCTTTTTCTCAATCGGATCAACGTGAAGCGCAATAGCCTTTTCATATACAAGGCTGTAAAGAATTCCATTTCGATTTTCCCTTACATCGCAAATTCCCCGTTTACCCGGAGCAATAATACATTTGTGTGCACAGGTAAAACATTGAACTTTGGAATTCTTTAATTTTTTATAAAGTTTTACCTCTTTCATTATATCCTTGCTCCATAAATTTTACTAAAATGAAATTTTTTCCTCAGAAGAGTTTTATCCTACCACTATATATTCTTGTTGTCTAAAATAAACTGTACTAAAGTTCCCAGGGTTAGGAAAGTTTACTTACCAGATCAAAGCAGCTACACCTCTTGTCAGAATTCCCATCAAAAGAGCAAGAACAAATGTAAACCCTACAATAGCTAACGTTCCCTTTGCCCTAACCTGTTTGTAAAGCACGCCAATAGTAGCTAAGCAGGGGATATAAAAAACCACAAAGATAGTAAAAACCAAAACTTGCCCCTGAGTCATTACTGTAAGCACATCTCTTGTCCCCAGCGCTTGAAAAAGCATGAGCATGGAAAGTTCTTTTCTCAGAACACCAAAAATCAAAGTCATTCCTACCGGGATAGGAAGCCCCAGCAGCCACGTAATGGGCGAAAGAATCTCATTAATTATACCAGTAAGTTTGTAGTATTCCGCAAGAGCGAGTACAGCGCTGCCTGCAATGAGAAGTGGCCACGCGATAATTATAAAATCCTTCAAACGAAGCCAGGTTTTCATGAGAGTGATCTTCAGACGAGGTACCTGATAAACAGGGATTTCCAGTACCATACCAGGAGTAACTTCGGGGAGAAGATGGGAAACAAGAACACCAGAAAGCGCAATTACAACAAGATTGATAAAATAGATACCAAAAGCAGCGGTTCCCCCAAGATAATATCCCACGAGTCCAAAGATAATCGTCATCCTGGCGGCACAGGGAACCATGGTTGATATAAGAGAAGCAATAAATCTATCCCTCGGAGATTCTAATATCCGTGTAGCCATTACAGCGGGGACATTGCACCCATATCCCAAAATAGCAGGAATTACTGCTTTGCCATGAAGGCCAATCTTGTGCATGAATACATCCATCAAAAAAGCTACCCGGGGAAGATACCCAATATCTTCCAGAAGAGCAAGCCCAAAAAGAAATGGAAAAAGATATGGAAGAACAATTGCAATCCCCCCCCCTATTCCCTGAAATATACCTGTAACTACAACTAATAAAAGTGAGCCAGGAACTAATTTTGTATTAATTGTTTGTGTAATACTGTCAAAAAAACTCATTAAAGGTCCTTCTATGAAAGAACCAACTTTAAAAATAAGATTGAAAAAAAGAAAAAGAAAAAGAGCCAGAAATACGTAACCCCAGAGATTGTGCATTAGCACATTATCTATCTTATCTCTCCAATCTAAATGAGGTTTTGTAATAGTGCTAACTTCTTCAAAAATTGACATTGAGAGAGCATGCCTTTCAGAGGCAATAACTTCATCAGAAGGTTTCCCGTGTTCCTTTGCTAACTTTCGTTTATATTCCTCTATTTTTGCCAGAAACTCGGGGCATGTTTCTTTAATCATTTCCTCAAAATAGCTATCGCCTTCCATCAGCTTTGTAGCCAGCAAATGTTTTGAAAACGGAATTTCATTTCCCGGAGAGTTTTTTAATAACCGGGTAACACTGCTGATAACAAGCTCTACATCACGATTTCCCCGAATGTGGTGTCCTCCTATCTTCCCTGATCGTGCAGTCTTCAAAGCTTCCCAGAAAAGCTCTTTTATCCCCCTTCCCATGGACGCAACTGTAGTTACTACAGGGAGACCCAATTTGTGTGAAAGTTTTTCCGTATCAATATGGATGCCCTTTCTCTCAGCCTCGTCAACCATATTGAGACAAAGAATCATAGGTATCTCAAGCTCCAGAAGCTGAAGGGTAAGCTCAAGACTACGACTCAATATAGAAGCATCAACAACATTGATTACAACATCAACTCGTTGAGTAAGAAGATAGCGCTGCGTTTCCATTGCAGCCTGATCAAGTGAAGTAAGAGAATAAATTCCGGGAAGATCGACTACATCGTAAACCTGATCTAAAATACGGACATGGCTTCTCGTGTACTCCACAGTGGCACCTGGAAAATTAGAAGCCACTGAATGGTAACCTGCAACTTCATTGAAAATAGTACTCTTACCAGAGTTTGGCTGGCCTATCAAAACAATCTGAGGATGTTTAAAATCGTCCAAGGGCCCCCAGACGGTTTTCTTTTTTCCCTTCTGGTTGTTTTTCATCTTTCACTTACAATAACTTTCTTTGCCATTCCCCGTCCTAATGCAACTTCTGTCCCATGAACCCGGATCAGAATAGGTCCTCCCATAATACCGCTACGCTTAACAAAAATCACATCTCCCGTATTAATACCCATCTGATTTAATCTTTGCCGGATTCCCCACCCACCTTTTATTTCCACTATCCTAACTTCTCTTCCGTTTGGTACACTATCCAAAGTTAATTGACCAACCATCTGTTTCGATTTTCCTTTCAACAATTTAAAAATATCTCGGAGAACATCAGCGCTTAACATTCCTTTCTTTGAGGAATTTATCCAGACTCTCCAATGTTTCCTGACTAATATTGTGTTCCATTCCGCAGGCATCTTTTTCCGCAATCTTAGGGTCGAGGCCAAGAACCCCTAAAAGAAAATCCATGATTACTCTGTGACGTCGGGTCACGTGTTCAGCAATTTTTTTACCTTCAGAAGTCAAACCTACTAAATCGTAACGAGGATGAGAAACAAGGCCATGTTTCTCCAGGTTTTTCAGAGCAGAAGAAACACTGGGCATGGTAATAGCCATCTCTTTAGCGATATCTCTGACTCTCACAATACCCATTTTATTTTGCAAGAAATAAATCACTTTTAGATAATCTTCCATATTTGAAGAAAGATTTCCCACCATAAAACCACCTTATATTAGACGCAACTAACAAAGTTAGATGTCTCTAATATATAAAATTGAAAATTAAAAATCAAGTTTTTTATGA
>CAYYPT010000173.1:0-5389 GCA_964473625.1 uncultured bacterium
TTTGTAGTTCTTTTTCTTTCCTGCGAAAAATCACACACCGGTCTGGATCAATTTTTCCCTGGGCCTGGTTTTGAGAAAGGCTGGAGCTGGTTCAAAATCCCTGTCCATTACAATCCAGATAATTTGTACGAGTACATAGATGGAGAGGCAGAACTTTATCTCTCTTATGGTTTTAAGGAACTGGCAACTCTTACCTATTTCTGGGGTAGTGTGGACGATACTTCCTTTGTGGTTGATATTTATGATATGGGAACACCTCTCTCTGCCTTTGGACTCTATTCAAATTACAGATATCCTGATTACCACTATGAAAAAATAGGCACCGAAGCCATTGTTTCGGATTTCGGCATTAAATTTTATCAGGGTAAATATGTTGTGGAACTTAAAGCGGGAGCCGTTTCAAGCAAGATAAAAAAGGCTATGTGGACTGTTGCCCAAAAAGTGTCAGAACGGATCAAAGAACCAGCTAAACTGCCGTCAATACTAAATTTTCTTCCCCACAAAAATCAGATAGATAAGACGCTAAGGTATATTAGCACAAATATGTTAAACCACTCTTTTTTACCGGGAGGTTTAGAAGCTCGTTACAGAATAAAAGGGAAAGAGGCAACTGGATTTATTGTTTTTTTTGAGAGTCCTGGTACTGCTAAAACAGGTTTTGGAAAACTCAGAGATTTTTTTAAGAAATCAGGTGACGCCATTTTCCATTCAAATAGACTGGGTAAAAATAATTTTGGCGTTAAGACTCCATACCATGGTTACTTTTTAGCTTCTCTTAAGGGTAGATTTATTGTTGGAGCAGAAGATTCCAGTTCACCTGGAACTGGCGTTGAACTGATTCTGCAAATCAGAAAGAACATTAATAAAAAATAGGTTTGTCATTTGAGTAAAAAATTTTTTATCGGTATTCTGATTTCTTTTTTTTATTTTTCAACTCTTCAAGCACAATCCGTGAATCTTCCTCTTGATCATTGGGCTTATCAGTTTTTAGAGCGTATGGAGACCAGGGGGATACTGGCCAAAATGCGTAACGGCAGTCGGCCCTTCACTCGTGTGAAAATAGCTCGTTGGCTCCAGAAGATCGATACCTATACTAAGCATCATCCAGAAGTACTCTCGAAAGTAGAGAAGGATATGTTTGAACGGTTGAAAGGAGAATTCTGGGATGAATTGAAGGATAGGGGAATTAGTATTAAGAAAAATGAGAGAGAACCCCATTTTTATTCATGGCAGAATAAATCAGGATTTATTCATCTGGATGTGGTAGGGGGTGGTAATATCACATTGCGGAATAGAAAAGCCCAAAAAGAGGAGAGAAGAATAATTTCCCCTTATTACGGAGGGATTATTAGGGGGTCCCTTAGAGGGGTGGGGTTTTATTCAGATAGCAGAATCTTTGCCGAATGGGGATCCCGGAAATACGCACAGCATTACCAGGCTTCTAAAGGTTATCCTCAGAATGTCAGCCATGATAGTAGTATGGCTACATGGGATACGTCTGATAGCTATTTTACTCTAAACTGGAGAGGGTTTCATTTTGAAGTTGGGCGAGACAATGTCCGATGGGGTCCTTCTTTTTCTGGAGGACTGATGATTTCGGGGCTCGCTCCCTCTTTTGATTTAATAAAAATTACAGGGGAGGTAGGAACTGCTACTTTTACGTGGTTTCATGGTGCATTGCGGAGTGATTATCCTCATAAGTGGATTTCAGCACATCGTGTTGAAATGTCGCTTGCCAAAGGTGTTGATCTGGGACTGGGCGAAGTAGTTATTTACGGAAATCGGGGTATGGAGATGGCATATGTTAATCCTCTCATTCCGTATTTAATAGCAGAACATACTCTCGGAGACCGTGATAATGTAGCATTGGGTTTTGATTTTGATATAAATCGGATTCGTAATCTAAGGCTCTATAGTGAATTTTTTATTGATGATCTCTTTGCCCCCTGGGAAGTCTTTTCTAAATTCTGGGGGAATAAGTTAGCTTTTACTATTGGAGGGTACTGGGTTAATCCCTTAACTTTACGAGATTCAGGAATACGATGGGAATACACACGAATCGAGCCCTATGTTTATACTCATCACGATTCAGTGAATGTCTACGAACATTATAACTCTGGCCTGGGTCACTTCCTGGAACCAAATTCTGATGGGCTTTTTCTCCGGGCTGAGCATCGTTTCAGCCTTGCTTTATCGACGACTCTAACTTTTTCTTCAATAAGACATGGCATAGGCAACAGACGAACACCCCACAGGGAAGACGAAGGTTTAGAAAAACATTTTTTAGCTGGCGTGGTAGAACATCAGAAACATTTTGGCGCAGAGATGGAATGGGAAATTATCCGCGATGTTCGATTCCGGGTTAAAATAACTAGAGTCTGGCTGAAAAACTGGAAAAACATTTATGAGAATGATCGGAATTGGAATGAACTTATGTTGACTTTTAGAATGAATTGGTGAGTATTCATCGATTGCTTCGTTTATTTCTGGAACAATCTCTAGTGATGTTGTTTGAGGATGGGCAATAAAAGAAAGAATGAAAGGATTGAATTAAGATCTGTGGAGGAAAATATGGATAAAATACAATACATAGACAAAACAGCCCGGATTGGAAATGGAACCGAAATAGGGCATTTTGTTGTGATCGAAAAAAATGTTGTCATTGGCGAGAATTGTACAATTGGCTCAAATGTGGTAATACATGAAGGGACTGCTGTTGGTAATCGTGTTCGTATTGATGATAATACAGTTATAGGTAAAACACCTATGAGAGCAAAACGCTCAATCTTTCAGAGTACAGAAAAATTAAAACCGACAGAAATTGGAGATGAATGTTTGATTGGTGCACAGATTGTTATATATCGTGGATGTTCTATAGCTAATAATGTTCTTATAGCTGATGGAGCTGCCATCCGTGAGAATGTAAGTGTAGGGGAGTATACAATCGTAGGCAGAGGAGTTACTATTGAAAACCTCTGTACTGTAGGGAAAAAATGTAAGCTTGAGACAGGATGCTACATAACTGCATATTCAGAAGTAGGAGATTACTGTTTCATTGCTCCAATGGTAACTACAACAAACGATAATTATCTTGGCAGGTCAGAAGAAAGATTTAAACACTTCAAAGGTGTAACAGTCAAATTAGGGGGACGTATAGGTGCAAATGCTACAATCCTTCCTGGAAAAGTTATAGGTGAAGATGCAGTGGTTGGTGCAGGAGCTGTGGTTACTAAAGATGTTCCACCTTACAAGGTTGTTGCTGGTGTGCCTGCGCGTCCTTACGGTGATACTCCCGATGAGCAACTTTTGAGGAATCAGGGATGGGATTAAAAATTGTTTCAATAGTTGGTGCACGACCTCAATTCATCAAGGCTGCTCCTCTCACTCGAGTTTTAAGAGAAAAAATGAAAGAGATTTTTGTTCATACGGGGCAGCATTACGATGATAACATGTCCCGTATTTTCTTTACTGAATTGGGTCTAACAGAACCAGATTACAATCTGGGGGTTGGTTCAGGAACTCACGGCTATCAAACTGGTGCAATGTTAGAGCGGATTGAAGAGGTGTTAATAAAGGAGAAACCCAATTTTGTTCTGGTTTATGGCGACACAAATTCGACTTTAGCCGGTGCCTTAGCAGCAGTAAAACTTCATATTCCAATAGGGCATATAGAAGCAGGACTGCGAAGTTTTAATCGTACAATGCCGGAAGAGATAAATAGAGTTTTGACTGATCGTTGCGCCAGTATGCTTTTTTGCCCAACAGAAACAGCAGTAAAAAATCTGCGAAAAGAAGGAATTACTCAAGGAGTTTATTTAACAGGGGATGTCATGTATGATGCAGCTCTTCAGTTCGGCAAGATTGCAGAGAAACGTTCAACTATTTTATCTGACCTGGGAGTTATACCCAAAACATATTTGTTATGCACAGTTCACAGGGTTAACAGTACAGATTTTTATGATAATTTAAAAGGAATTGTTCAGGCTCTTATAGAAACTGAGGAAGCAGTACTTTTCTCTCTTCATCCCCGCACAAAAAAATTTTTAAAAACCTATGGTTTAATTGAACTTTTAAAAAACTCTTCGAATGTTCGACTTATAGATCCTGTGAGTTATCTTGATATGATTCAGTTAGAAAAGCATGCTAAAAAAATTCTTACTGATTCTGGAGGAGTCCAGAAAGAAGCCTATTTTTATAAGGTGCCGTGCATTACACTTCGAGAAGAAACAGAATGGATTGAGACAGTAAAAGAAGGTTGGAATATTCTGGTAGGCACTGATTCGAAGAAAATACTCCAGGCTATCGAAACTTTTTTGCCTTCATCAAATCAGTCAACCTTGTTTGGCGATGGTCATGCGAGTGAAAAGATAGTCGATCTAGTATATGATTATGTTCGCAGTGTTTCAGAAAAAGACCAGCAATGGAAGAACTCATCCCCACAGAGTCACTAAATCAATCCATCAATACGGCTGTTTGCGGATATACTGAAGAGTATCTCTGGCTACCGAGTGCTATTGCTTAGGTATATCGGATTCCAGAGAAGAAGTAGGTAGTAAAATTGCTACCCACTCCAATTGCATTAGAATGTAAAGTAGTTTTTAAAGTCGGATAATTTGTATAAATTACCAGAGATCAACCGAGTATTTTTTGAGGAAGAATTTGGTAAATCTACATTGAAGATGGAAAACCTCTTGATAGTTATATAAACGTGGGAGATATAGAAGCACAAGAACATTATTTCGCATTTCCTTTGAAAGTGCCCTCATTTTTTTATGTTTCTTCTCACAATTTATTCTTCTCAAAACCTTCTACAATCCTTATCTCCTCATCTGTCAACCCGTAGAGTCTGTAAACCAGCCGGTCAATCTGGCGTTCGTATTCTTTGACTGTAGCACAGACATTCTTGTCTGTGTCCGAATCACAGGCAGGAATGGGTGTGTTAATCTGGGTGAGGGAAAGGATTTTGTTGACGAGGTTTTCTAGCATGTTTACTATATGCTGATTTTGAGAATTGATGGATGGAATTGGAATCTTCTCAACATATTGCTTTATCCATCTATTTGCATTCTCGCTTAATGAATATGCAATTTGTTTAAGATAAAAATATGCAATTTTGGAATTTAAGCATGCTGTAATATATTTTAAATTTTTACCTGTTGCAATGTATGCTGTCTGATTAGTGTATAGCTTATTAATATCTAAGCAAAAAGAAGGTTTATTACTCATTTCCTGCCACACAATCTTTTCTTTTTCAAATTCGGAATAGTAAGAGCAATCCCTTAATTCCCACCAGTAATCTCCTTTGTCATCTCTTTTGAATAATCCTTTGCCCTTTCCTTTTTCATCTGCAAAGGAAATCAAATGATTATAGATTGCTGGATATGTTTCT
>CAYYPT010000174.1:0-5346 GCA_964473625.1 uncultured bacterium
TATTTTTTTGATTTAAATTCTCGAGAAACTTTCTGGACTCGACGTACAGCAGCTTCACACCGTTTCATCCAATGCATCCGTAATATAACTGCATGGGGATCAGCGATTTTAACTCTTCCCCACACATTTGCTTCTTCTCTCAAAAGTGCTGCCCAATCTGAAGCCTGCTTTACTATTGAAGCAAGCAAATTGTTTTGATCTTGACTGCGGTAAAGATCTATCTGAATCAAACGGATAAGTACCAGAGTATAAGTTTTTAGAGTACGCAAACCATTCCAGGCATACGTTTCTGAGGGAGAAACCATGTTTTCAGAAAGCAGTTGATCGGCAGAATAAAAACTGTCTAGTGCTCTGGCGTAATCCTTTTTTAACCAACTTCTTGCTGCTTCGTCCATTTTTTTCTGATAGGAAGAGACAATTTTTTCAAAAGAATTTTGCTGAGCAAAAGTTTTTCCTCTTTCTGCCCAGAGTAAATTTCCATATAAAACTACTATCAAAAAACTGATAAAAATCTTTGAAAACATTTTGGAATTTGGAATCTTCAAAATATAAATCCTATAATGGCTTTTTTCGAAATTACGGATCAACTTCATCAGAACTAATTATTGCCGTCTTCTACGGCGAGCCACAATCCTTCTTTTGATTCTTTTCAGTGTTGAACGACATTGTGAAAGACACTTTTTTCGAACTATTTTTTGAGCACCTGTTAAGTCTGGAAGTGTCTCTAACTCAGCCATTTCTTTTCGCAACTCTGCTGCCTTTCTGGCAAGTGCACGCAGCATAATTCTTGCAGGGCGTTTTTTCCCCTGGGATTCAAGTTGCTCTATTTTAAGAAAATTAATTATAATAATCGTACGTTTTCTCATTAGACTGTAAACAAGCCACCTGAACCGATTTTTTCTATCAGGTTTTCTCTGCTCCAGAAATGATTGTAACTTTTGCATGTGATCCAATGCATTGCCAAATCTTCCTTGCTGCCATGCAGTTTCGGCTGTTCGAGTTTCATTCTCATATTCTGAGAGAAGGGTTGAAAACCCATAAATCTGTCCTTTACTGCTTACCTCCTTCTGGGAAGAATCTTCTGGTACTTCTGTGACGGTCTCTCCACTCTGAATCATCTTATCTATAAGTTGTCTTACCTCGCTACTATCAACCGTTGCCTCAACTGTTATCGTAATCGTTCTTCCTTCTTCTTTCTCGTCAACAACACGCACATCATGTAAATAGCCGCCAGCTATTGATCGTATAATATCATCTTTAAGCTGAAAATCTTTGACGTTTGTAGAAGATTTAACAAAAGTAGTGTAGGATTCAATCGCTTCCCGAATAGCAAGATTTTTACATGTCTGGCGTGCATCTACAAGGCTTTCCTTATCGCCATAAGTGTAAGAGTAAGTACCTCTAATTGTATCCTGAGTTGTATTTTGAGCAGAAGAAAGCGAAACAAAAAAGAATACTAAAAAAATAGTACGCCGAAAAATCATAGTTCTTTCCCTCCTATGTCATAGAATTAGGATAAAAGAAAAGTACGTATATTCTTCAAATCTTAGGTTATTATTTAATCTTCATTGAAAATAACCTTAACTTCTTTCACATCCCAGAGAGGTTCGATCCGCTCGACAATCTCTTCCTTAACATTTTCAGCAAACTGATGATCAGAAGGCATTTCTACAAACACCTTTACATGGCCATCTTTCACCTCAACACCTTTCACCAGTTTTGTCCTGACTACATCCAGACCTGCAAGCGGGTTAATTACTCTTGACAATCGTTTAAGCACAACTTTTTCTGTAGTAGGAACTTTTTTCTTGAGCAAACCGTGTTGGTGTTCATAATTTTCAATTGCAGTTTTCAGTGCATCAACAGCTAAAACTGCACAATGAACCTTCACAGGCGGTAATCCACCCAATGCTTCAGCAGCCGTTTTCCAGCTAAGCTTTTTAGCTTCTTCCAGATTCTTTCCTTTAGCAAGATCTGTAATAATTGATCCTGTAGCAATATTGGATGCACAACCGTAAGACTCAAATTTTATATCTGCTATTTCTTTACTCTTTTCATCGACTTTAAGATAGAGTTTTACCATATCACCACAGGCCGGGCTTCCCTCAGTTGCCGTTGCATCGGGATTATCTATCTTTCCAACATTATGTGGATGCATAAAATGTTCAAGCACTTTTTTAGTATACGGAATAGACATAAACAACAGATTCCTTATTCTTTTAATGGACTTATTTTTCTCAGAGATTCTACAACTTCTTTGCAGCTTTCAACAACATGGTCAACTTCTTCCAATTTATTAAAACGACTAAATGTAAACCGAATTGATCCGTGAGCTCTTTCATGTGAAAACCCCATGGCCATCATTACATAACTTGGTTCGAGCGAACGAGAAAAACAGGCAGAACCTGTGATTACGGCAATTCCCTTCATGTCAAGATGAAGAACAACCGATTCTCCTTCTATCCGGCTAAACGAAACATTAACATTGGAAGGTAAACGTTTCTCAAGATTCTCTGGACCGTTTATCTCTACTCCATCAATTTCTTTCGTCAACTTCTCCAGCAGTATCTTCTGCAATGATTTAATAAATGAAACCTGTTCAGGCTTAAATAGCTCTACAGCTCTTCCAAACCCTACTGCTCCGGCTACATTCTCTGTTCCGGCTCTCAAATCAAACTCGTGGTATCCCCCGTGTATTAATTTCTTAAGAGGAGTTCCTTTACGGACATAAAGTGCCCCAATACCTTTTGGACCATGAATCTTGTGTGCTGAAAGTGTTACAAGATCAGCATTTATCTGATTTACATCAATATCCAATTGTGTAAAACTCAAAGCAGCATCAGTGTGGAACAGGATTCCTCTTTCTTTGCATATTTTCCCTATTTCTTCCACAGGTTGTATGGTCCCGACCTCCTGATTCCCATGCTGAATGCTGACAAGAAATGTCCTGTTTGTAATAGTTTTGCGGAGCTGGTCTATATCAACAAATCCTTCTTTATCAACATCTATATAAGTAACGTCGAATCCTTCTTTTCCCAACCAACGACAGGAATGAAGAACGGAGTTGTGTTCTATTTTTGAACATATTATATGATTCTTTTTACTGCGATGAGCAAAAGCTGTTCCCTTGAGGGCAAGATTATTAGCTTCTGTCCCCCCGGAAGTAAAAACGATTTCCTCAGGAGAAGCATTCAATTTACGGCCAATAATTTCACGAGCACGATCCAGAGCTTCTCTTGCAAGGATTCCTGGTGTATGACTGAATTGTGATGAAGCTACAGCATAGGTTTCTGTAAAATAAGGAATCATCGCTTCTACAACTGCAGGATCAGTTTTAGTTGTAGCAGCATTATCTAAGTAAATGGTCTTTTGTTCCATATTGATTTCTCATTATTAAACTAATAGAATCATGTCCCTGCCATCATGGCTTTAATATCTTCTTCAGCAGTATTAATGGTTTTAATGTCGAATTTTTCCCTCAAGACTTTAAGAACGTTCGGAGATACAAATGCCGGAAGAGTCGGACCGAGTCGAATACCTTTTACTCCCAAATAGAGCAGAGCAAGCAATACAGCAACTGCTTTTTGTTCATACCAGGCAATATCAAAAGAAATTGGAAGATCGTTAATATCATCTACGCCAAGAGCTTCTTTCAGCTTAAGAGCAATCACTGCCAGGGAATAGGAATCATTACACTGCCCTGCATCAAGTATTCTGGGAATGCCATTAATATTGCCGAGATTTAATTTATTGTAACGATATTTCGCACATCCAGCTGTCAAAATAACAGTATCTTCGGGAAGTTGCTCCGCTACTTCTCTGTAGTAATTTCTTGTTTTGTGGCGACCGTCGCATCCACCCATCACAACAAACCTTTTGATCGCACCAGACTTCACTGCATCAAGAATTTTGTCCATTAGCTGGATGACCTGATTGTGAGCAAAACCAACGGTAATCTCGCCTGTTTCAATCTCAGTGGGAGGTTCAGATTTTTTGGCCAGCTCTATAATTTCTGAAAAGTCCTTTTCACCGCCCTCTGGTCTGTCAGGTATATGTTTAACACCCGGATAACCTGTCATCCCTGTTGTAAAAATTCTGTTTTTGTAGGAATCCTTTACAGGAACTATGCAGTTAGTTGTCATCAAAATTGGACCATTAAACAACTCAAATTCTTTCGTTTGTTTCCACCATGAACCGCCGTAGTTTCCTGCAAAATGTTCGTATTTCTTAAAAGCGGGATATGCATTTGCAGGGAGCATCTCTCCATGGGTATAGACATCCACACCGGTTCCCTGTGTTTGCTTTAATAGTTCCTCCATATCTTTGAGATCATGTCCTGAAATAAGAATACCAGGATTTTTGCGAACTCCTATATTAACTTTTGTAATTTCAGGATTCCCATAGGTGCTGGTATTTGCATTATCAAGAAGCTCCATTGCTTTCACAGCATGTTCACCAGTTTTCATAACCATAGCAACCATTTCATCAATAGAAAGATCTTTAGTGGTAGAAGCTAAAGCCTCCATAATAAAAGCATAGAGTTCATCTTTTTCATAGTCTAGGATAGCAGCATGATCTGTATATGCAGAAAGTCCTTTCAGTCCGATAACCACCAGCTCTCTCAAAGAACGCACATCCTCATCTTGAGTAGAAAGTACGCCAACAATCTTAGCCTTTTCTGCAAATTCTTCTGGATTATTTGAATACCAGACAGCAGAGTCGTGAACTTCTTCTTCGAATTCTTTTCCATATTCTTTTTTGTATGCCTCAAGAAATTTTTTCTTAATCTCATCTCGAATTTTCATGGCTTCTTTGATGAGAGAAATAAACCTGTCACTATCAAAATTTGCATTGGTAATTGTTGAAAAAAGAGAACGAGCAATAAAAAGGCCAACTTCTCTACTTGATATTCCAAGATTGGATGCCTTTTCGCCCCAGATAGAAATTCCCTTAAGTAAATATATCAACAAATCCTGGAGATTGGCGGTATCTTCTCTTTTTCCGCAAACTCCTCGAACTGTACAACCTTTATTGCCAGCAGTCTCCTGACATTGAAAGCAAAACATAATTTTACTCCAGACCTAATAAGTTTGGTTCTTCACGGAAATGCGTACTTTATAATTCATTCATAACAACATCATAAATCAATAAGTAATTCAAACTGAAAAAATTAAAAATCAAAATTACAATTTAAAATGCAAAAATACTATGCCTCCACATCAGTTGAAAAAATATTCCTCTACTTCCTTTGTATTTTTTAGCCAAAAAACTATTTAAATTTTGCATTCATTTTGATGAGTCCACTCTAAAAAGGGTGATTTAGAAACAAAAAAACAGAGCTATATT
>CAYYPT010000175.1:0-5298 GCA_964473625.1 uncultured bacterium
TTTTTGAGGAAATCAATCTCTCATTCTCAAAAAAACCGAATCATTCAAATAAAAATCCAGTTCAGATGCCGCACCAGTTAACACTTATGAGGTAAAATGTAGAAGCAAAATGTAAAGAGAAGACGCAGAAACCGCTGTTCCCTATTTTCAGGTATCAACGTTAGTTCTGGCTGATATATTGAAGAATATTCTGTTTAAAGAACTATATTATCTTGTTTCTCACTATTTTCCGTAAAAATGTAAAGACTACACTCAGAAAAGTCAAGTAATTTTTTTTATAGGTGTAAAGTTATGAATCATCTTGTGCAAGCTAAGTGTAAGAAAATACAAATTCACTAACTTATAGATACAGAGGAAAATGAAACTTTCTATCAACCGATTTTTACAATACGCATTTCTGTAACCTCCTAATTTATCACAAATTAAATAATTATTATTCAAAAGTTCTGGAGATCACCCTGAAACAAAAGAGTATCCGTCTTTCATTTTGAAAGATAAAAAATAAGCTTGAACAGGAAAACATTTCCTTTGCCTGCGAGAATTACAGATGTTCTATTTTTTATAAATTGCTCTTAACATCTTTATTATTAGCTGGTTAGTTTATAAATATAACGTCGTTAGATTAGCTGTCCTGATCTGTTTTTCAAAGATTTACATGGTATAATATTTGCACTATCCAGAGAATGCAAAAAGTATAAAGTTCAGAAATCTGTAGATCTGTACAAATAGTATTGATTGATGTACAGGGATTTTTGGCATTTATTTGTCAAAAAGATGTTAAGATAAGAAACTTATGATAAATAGATTACTACAACTTAAGAATCTACCAGTGCTTTTAATTTCTATTTTTGTAGTTACTGCTGCAAAATTAGAAGCACAAACTCAGTGGATTACAAATGGAATCAATGTTGCTTCTGCTAACACAACACTACCTCATTTAAGCAGTGTCCCTGATGGCAATGGAGGCACTTTTTTTGCTTACGAGAACAATTCTTCCGGAGACATAGACATCTATGCTCAGTGGCTCGACGGTTCAGGAAATTCCAGGTGGGGATCCTCTGGTATTTCTGTTTGTTCCTCAGCCGGGGACCAAAAGTATCCATCCATTGCAAGCGATGGTAACGGAGGTGCCTTCATTGCATGGCAGGACGAAATTTCCAGCAAAATTTATGCTCAGCATCTTGATTCAAATGGTTCGCCTCTCTGGACTTCCAATGGTATTGTTGTCTGTTCAACTAGCGGTGAGCAATCCCAGGTCAAAATTGTTTCCGACGGACAAGACGGATGTATATTAGTCTGGCAGGATAAGCGAAACGGATCAGAAACTGATCTTTACGCTCAACGGCTAAGTGGTACAGGCAACAAGGTATGGGATACAAATGGAATCTCTGTTACAACGGCCTCGGGGAACCAATCAAAACAGATAATAATAGACGATGGTTCTGGAGGTGTTTTTGTTGTGTGGGAAGATTGGCGTAATGGATATCCTAATATTGATATATATGCTCAGCATCTTTCATCTTCCGGCACTCAACTGTGGACTGCTAACGGAGTAGCCGTAGTTTCTCAAACTGACAATCAGTTTTCCCCTGCAATCGATACATCCGGGAATAAACTCATTGTCACATGGAGCGACTCAAGAACTGATAACGGAGATATTTATGTCCAGGCATTGGACCAGAACGGTGCACCTCTCTGGACTGCTAATGGCGTTCCCATTTGTGTTTCAAGTGGCACACAAAACAACAGCAGAATAGTACACGACGGCGAGGGCGGTGCTATCATCACATGGGCAGACAACAGAGCCGGTTACGATATTTATGCTCAACGAATAGACGAAAATGGGAATACACTCTGGAGTAGTAATGGCATACCTGTTAATCAATCTGGTGGATACCAATACGCACCTGAAATAGCTCCTGACGGCGCAGGCGGCAGTTTTGTTGTCTGGAACGATAACCGTACAGGTTCAGACATAAATCTCTACGCTCAGCATATCGACGGAAGTGGAAATCTTCTATGGTCAGGAGACGGACTCCCTATTGTTAGTGTTGATACCACCCAGCAAAATCAAACTGTAGTTTCTGATGGATCAGGAGGAATCGTAATTCTCTGGCAGGACAGCAGGAATAATAAGAACGATATATACGCTCAATTGGTTAATGACAACGTTTCTTTTGTTAAACCGCCTGCAGATACTTTATGGGGCGGCAACAACCCGCAAACAATTCAGTGGAATTTACGTTCTTCTCAAACCAACTTTGATCATTTTACCCTGTGTCTTTCCTCGTCTCCTGGTGATGGATTTCCCACAATAATTGCCCAAAATGTAAACCCAACTCAGTACAGCGAGACATGGACACCCAACTCCATCAATACCACCACTGCCAGAATCAAAATTCAGGCTCGTGACAGCAATGATTCTCTTCTCTGCAAATATGAAAGCGATGAATTTAAGATTGATTCTGATCCACCGGCTGATTTCGATCTTATTTCCCCTGTAAATGGTGCAGCAGTTGATCTAAACCCGACATTTCAGTGGCAGTCTACCACTGATAACCTTTCAGGGGTTGATCACTATGAATTATGGATAGACGGTTCTCCTGTTGAAAGCAACCTACAGACAACAAACTATACTTTGACTGAACAGCAGAAATTAACCACTGGTTTACACACATGGACTGTAAAAGCCGTAGACCATGCAGGGCTCGTCCGTGAGGCTCTCCACACGTGGAGTCTCACAGCAAGTGAAGATAATACCCCCCCAAACCCCTTTCATTTGCTTTCTCCTGGCAATAACACATGGACTTCCTCAACAAACCCTGTATTTACATGGGAAGCTTCCAGTGACACAGGAACAGGACTTATGAAGTATCAGATATATCTTGATGATGAGATAGCAATAGACAGTATTCCTCCATCAATAACATCTACTAACGAAATACCTCTGACTCCTGGCGATCACCTCTGGTACGTGGTGGCTGTTGACTCCTCCCAAAATTCAAGGAAATCCGAAGAAACATGGACTGTCAGAATGGATAATGTACCACCTATGCCTTTTTCACTCAGTCAGCCTCAAGATAACAAATGGATAAATAATACTACCCCTACTTTCACCTGGGAGGCTACTTCCGACACCAGTACAGGAATCGGACTTTTTGAATATCAACTCTGGTGCGACAGCAGCCTTAAAGTTGACCACATTTCTGGTGAAACATCAAGTGTAACATTAACTGAAGCTCAAGCTCTCGATGAAGGGCTTCATACATGGTATGTTATTGCAAAAGATTCCCTGGGGAACAGCCGGACTTCAACAAATACTTTTACAGTGAAAATAGATACTACTTCTCCACAGAGTTTTGCGTTGATGTCTCCAGAGGATGGAAGTTTTATCACAACATTGTTACCTAACTTCTCATGGCAGTCCAGTACTGATGAGAGATCCGGCCTTTTAAAATATCAGCTCTGGATTGATGGTACCTTAAATAGAGACAATATTTCTGGTACCTCATCTACCCCTGCATCACCTCTGAGTGAAGGACCGCATACATGGAACATAAAAGCCATAGACAATGCAGGGAATATTACAACAAGTTCGACATTTCGTCTTATAGCAGATTCAACACCTCCGGAACCATTCGATTTGATTTCGCCTCTGGGCAATGATACCCTTCACACAGACCAGCCTACTTTTACCTGGCATTCTACTAATGATCTTATCTCGGGATTCGATAAATTCCAGTTTTTTATCGATGGACAGATATGGAAGGACAACCTTTCTGCTCAGGATACTTCTGTCACCATAACAACATCTCTGCCGAATGGAACCCACCACTGGAAGGTATGGGCGTGGGATAGAGCTGGTAACTACCGCATTTCTGATTACCTTGATTTTGTTATCTCATGTAATCCTCCTGTAATAACATCACCAGGTACAGCAACAGCTACTGAAGATATTTCATTTTCTTATACTGCAACTGCAACTGATCCTGACGGTGATCAGGTAACATTTACCTTTACCGATTATCCAACCTGGCTTACTCCTGCAGGAAATAAAATAAGTGGAACTCCAACAGAGGGCAAAAAAGATACATCCTTTACTGTGATCGCAAGTGATGGAGTTCTCAAAGATACCCTGGTTGTTAACCTCACAGTAATACCTGTAAATGATCCTCCTGTAATAACATCACCAGGTACAGCAACAGCTACCGAAGATATTTCATTTTCTTATACTGCAACTGCAACTGATCCTGAAGATAGTACAATAACATTTGTCTTTATGAACTATCCAACCTGGCTTACTCCTGCAGGAAATAAAATAAGTGGAACTCCAACAGAGGGCAAAAAAGATACGTGTTTCACTGTAATTGCAAGTGACGGTGTGCTTAAGGATACTTTAACTGTTATATTGAAGATAACATCTGTAAATGACCCACCAGTTATAACTTCGCCAGATACAGCAACAGCTATTGAAGACAGTCTTTTTATCTACAAAGCCACTGCCACTGATGTAGACGGCCCTTACCTAACAATCAAGTTTTGCAATTATCCTTTCTGGCTTAAACCCTCCGGACCGGAGATTAGAGGGACGCCTCTCAATGGAACACAGGACACAACTTTCATGATAATAGCTTCGGATACATTTCTCTCTGACACATTACTTGTCAAATTGAAAGTAAAGCCCGTCAATGATCCACCTTTCTTTGATTATCCTTTTCCTCAACCTGTTTTTAATGACATTGACACTATTAGATGGGAACTGGATTTAGATGATTACGCCTCAGACCCAGACGATCCCGATAGTCTTCTCAACTGGTCCTACACTTACCTGGATACGCAGAAAATTTCTGTTTCGATTAATGAAACCACTCATGTAGCAATAATATCGGGTTCCCATGTATACGGTACTTTTCGCATTGCCTTTACTGTAACTGATCCTCATAATGCTTTTGCAACTGATACACTTAAAATTACTAATTTAACAACAGGGGTTGAGAACCAGATTACAGGAGAAATACCAAAAGATTTTATTTTGTATGATAATTATCCGAATCCTTTCAATCCTACCACTACAATAAGGTATGGGATTCCTCATCCGTGCTACGTAAGACTCAATATATACAACCTCCTTGGCCAGAAAGTAAGCTCTCTTGTTAATAAAAAACAAAGAGAGGGAACGTACGAGGTTTTATGGAATGCATTGGGTTTTCCTTCGGGAATTTATTTTTATCAGATCCAGGCAGGAACGTGGCAAAAAATTAAGCGAATGATTTTAATTAAATAAAAAGGCTATACTCT
>CAYYPT010000176.1:0-5290 GCA_964473625.1 uncultured bacterium
AGGAGGCGTAAAAATGTCAAGGCCAATGTACTACGAATATAGGCCAAAAGGACCTATACGAGCGCCGAGAGGTACAAAGCTCAATTGTAAGAATTGGGATACCGAAGCTGCGATGCGCATGCTTATGAATAATCTGGATCCTGAAGTAGCTTTGATGCCTGAAGAGCTTATTGTTTATGGTGGTAGTGGTAGGGCTGCGAGAAATTGGCTTGCTTATTCTCAAATAGTCGATATTCTAAAAGAGTTAGATGAAGACCACACACTCTGCGTCCAATCCGGCAAGCCTGTTTATATTGCTCCAACTCATCCTGATGCACCAAGAATAATAATTGCCAATTCCAACATAGTTCCCCACTGGGCAACTTCGGAGAATTTTGATAAGTACGATGAGATGGGATTGATTATGTACGGCCAGATGACTGCTGGAAGCTGGATATATATTGCGACCCAGGGGATTATTCAGGGCACGTACGAAACATTTGCTGCCGCAGGAAGAAAGGATTTTGGAGTTGATTCTCTCAAAGGAAAATTTATTTTGACTGCAGGAATGGGAGCAATGTCTGGAGCTCAGCCATTAGCAGGAACAATGAATGAGGCAGTTATTCTTGATGTTGAGGTTAGACCCGAAAGAATAGAAAGAAAGGTTAAAGAGGGTTACTGTGATAGGATGACCAGTAATGTAGAGGAAGCTGTAAAATGGGTCGAAGAAGCCAAGAAAAAAGGTGAGCCGCTCTCTATTGGTCTTGTTGGCAATGCTGGTGAAGTTCATCAATGGTTAGTTGAAAACAATATTGTGCCTGATATTCTCACAGATCAAACTCCAGCTCACAATCTCCTCGATTATGTTCCCATTGGAGATTTGAAGGAACTTGATGAACTCAAGAATAAAGATCCAAAAGAGTACAAAAAACGTTCGCTGGATACAATTGCAAGGCACGAAGAAGCAATATTAAAAATGCAGAGTATGGGTGCTGTTACCTTTGATTACGGTAACAATCTTCGAGCTCAGGCTGAAATAGCAGGAGTGAATATCAGAAATTCTGATGGAAGTTTTAAATATCCTGGGTTTGTTCCTGCCTATGTACGTCCCCTATTCTGTGAGGGGAGAGGACCGTTCCGATGGGCTGCACTTTCTGGTGATCCTCAGGATATTGACCGACTCGATAAACTTGTTCTTGAAATGTTCCCGGAGAATAAATCACTTGTAAGATGGATCGATTTGGCCAGTAAAAAAATACCTCACCTTGGGTTGCCTGCCCGTGTATGCTGGCTCGGTTACGGTGAGCGGACTGAATTTGCACTTCGCATGAATGATCTTGTGCGAAAGGGAGAGGTGAAAGCACCTGTTGTAATTGGCAGGGACCATCTGGACTGCGGTTCAGTAGCCTCGCCCAATAGAGAAACAGAAGGCATGTTAGACGGCAGCGATGCCATTGCTGATTGGCCTCTTCTCAATTTTGCCCTGAACAGTGTTAATGGGGCAAGCTGGGTTAGTTTTCATCATGGAGGTGGTGTTGGCATTGGATATTCTCTTCATGCTGGTATGGTCATTGTAGCTGATGGGACAGAAGCAAGGGATAAACGTTTAGAGCGAGTTACAACTGTAGATCCCGGGATTGGTATTGCCCGACATGTAGATGCGGGATATGAAAAGGCAAAAGAAGTAGCCAGGGAAAAGGGAATAATGATTAATGAATTTAAAGGTTAGGATTCTGACAATGTTGGTTTTTTGAGTTATCCTCCCTCATGAAGGACAGAGCTAATTGCCGATAAAAAGTGGCATAGCCTTTGACATTCATGTTGAAAATGTGTATAATAGAAACCAGTATGATGTCTACTTTACTCTTAAAAAATATAAAAAAAATCTACAGAGTTTCTTCTGAAAAACCTCCTTCAATATTAATTAAAGATGGTATAATTCAAGAGATTGCCGCCTATGAGGACATTCTAAGAATTTATGGAAAGAGTGCTCTTGAAAGCGCATCTATATTAGACTGTTCCGATACGATTGCCGTTCCTGGTTTTGTAGATTCACACACGCATCTTTTATTTTGCGGTTCACGGGAGAACGAACTCTATCTCCGTGCAGGAGGGTACTCTTACATGGAAATTATGGAAAAAGGCGGTGGAATTTACAGTACTGTAAAAGCTGTCCGCTCTGTTTCAGAAGAGGTTTTAATTGAGAATGGGTTAAAATTTCTGGATAAAGCTCTGAGCTTTGGTACAACTACTATAGAGATCAAATCAGGCTACGGGTTGGATTATAAAACTGAAAAAAAAATGCTTGCTGTAATCAACCGTCTCAATGATCTCCATCCTATAGATATCATACCGACATTTTTAGTGCACACTGTTCCGAGAGACATTTCCAGAGAAAAATATATCGATTTAGTTGCAAACCAGATGATTCCACAATTCCGGGAATATACAGATTGGTTCGATATCTTTTTAGAAAAAGGAGTTTTTGATATAGAGGAAGGGGAATTCTTAATCAGTCGGGCTCTCCATGCTGGGTATCGTGTAGGCATACATACAAATCAGATTCATGATATTGGAGGTGTTGAGCTTGCCAGTGAGCTTGGTGTCCGTCATGTGGATCATCTGGAGGTCTTATCCGAGAAGGATGCTGTATTGATTGCTGAGAACGAAAATCTTTATCCAGTTTTTTTGCCTTCAGCAGAGAGTTTTGTTTTTTCAGAAAACATTGGTCAGATTCACCAGTTGTTAAATATTCCCTCAAGAATTGTTTTAGCGACTGATTTTAATCCTGGCTCTTCGCCTGTTTTATCACCTCAACTCATTCTTACCCTGGCAGTTTTACGATACAGAATTTCTAACCCCTATTTACTGCTCGATTCATTCACAGAGAATCCCGCAAGAATGCTGGATTTAGGCGATAGGGGTAGAATTAAGAAGGGAGCAAAAGCTGATATTGTATGCTTAGAGCTTGAGAATTTTGAGCAGATTCCTTATTACGGTACATTAAATTTTATAAAGTTTGTTATTAAAGATGGAACATTAAGATATGCCCAGAATAATTCAGCATCGAGTTAGTCTCTGGTTTAATTAAACCTTTTTATTTAGCAATAATTTGAAATTTTGAGTCAAGTTTTTGATGTCATTTTTTAAAGTCAGCTTGGAAAATTCAAAAACTAAAAATCAAAATGCAAAGTGACAATTCAAAATCAAAAATGGAAAAAATAGTTTCAAATACTCATTGCGAGATTATATGTTCAAGTAATAACCAAACCCATAATTTTTACATTTCGGTTTGAGGCGAAGCTTCGCTAGTATTTATGGATCGTTAATGGCTAAGCGAATTGTATTATTTTTGTTTTTCTTTTTATTTCTTGGAAATGTAAATGCTCAGGTTCAGCCGAAAAATCGGGGCAAAATCGAGTTCAAGAAGGATAAACTTCCGAGAAAATTTACCAGGGCAACCTTTGATTCTACCCACTCTTTTGATGTGCTTCATTATCGCTTGAATCTGATGTTTCCTTTCTCGTCCAGTGCGTTTTCCGGGACAATTACTGTGACGTGTCGTTCCTGTGTGGATGGGCTTGATAAAATTCAGCTTGATATGGTTGATCTTGTGGCAGATTCAGTTTTTCTCTGGAAAGAAAAAATAGATGGTGTTCAAAAGAATGGGGAAATCACTATTTCACTTGGTAAATCCATGGCCATAGGGGATACTTTTAGTGTTTCGATCGCTTATAATAAAGCTTCCCAGGAGGAAAATTCTTATAGAGGATTTTATTATTACTCTATGTGTGCTTACACAATGTCAGAGCCTGAGGATGCCAGATATTGGTTCCCCTGTTTTGATAAACCGTGGGACAAAGCAACAGCAGAGCTTTACGTTACAGTTCCCAGAGATGTTGAAGTTGCTTCTATTGGACTTCTTGAAAAAAAAGAGTTAAGTGAAGATGGAAAGTGGGAAACTTTTCACTGGCGAACTGAATACCCCGTGGCAACTTATTTAATCTGTGTTACGATGTCGAAATTTTATTCCCGCTGGTCCGACTGGTATGTTTCTCCAACAGGAGATTCGCTTGAAATTGTCTACTACGTTTTCACTCGTGACTCTGTTAAAGCAAAAAATGACTTTGTTCACATGGTAGATGCTGTGAGTTTTTTCTCCGATCGGTTCGGACCCTATCCTTTTGAAAAATATGGTATGGCTGAAGTAGAACCTTTTTATTACGGGGGAATGGAGCATCAGACAATGACCACTTTTAACAGCCAGTGGATACAGGGAAATAGAGCTTATGAAAGTGGATTTGTTCACGAGTTATCCCACATGTGGTGGGGAGACGCAGTTACTCTCAACAATTGGCCTGCTATATGGCTCAACGAAGGATTTGCAGTTTATTCAGAAGCACTTTTTATTGAGCATGAATACGGGCAGGATGCTTTCCAGGAAAAGATGGACAATGTTAAGAACAATTACTTTTTCCAGACTAATTCTAGGGACTTCCCCATATATGATCCCCCTGCTGGCGAGCTTTTCAACTGGGGAATCATCTACAATAAAGGAGCCTGGGTTCTTCACATGCTGCGCCATGTAGTGGGGGATGAAAATTTCTGGAAAATATTAAAAACTTATTATACAACTTATCGTTATTCTAATGCTTCTATATCCGAGTTTAAATCAGTTTGTGAATCGGTTTCTGGAATGGATCTTTATTGGTTCTTTGACGAGTGGATTTACAACAAAGGATGCCCAGATTTAGAGTACTCCTGGAGTAGCCGGTTTTTATCCCAGAACAAATATGAAGTTACATTGATAATTGATCAGGTTCAGGCAGATGCTCCTCTATTCCAGATGCCTCTTGATGTTAGAATAGACCAGGATGGGGTTTCAAAAGATACGACTGTCTGGATAAGTGAATATTCGCAGTCCTTTGTATTTTTAACTAATAACCAGCCCAAAAGCATTATTTTAGATCCGGATAAATGGGTTCTTATGAAATCGGAATATAAATCAGGAATAAAACTCAGAGAGGGTAAAATCCCTGATCATTTTGCTCTTTTACCTAACTTCCCCAATCCTTTCAATGCGAGGACAACCATCTACTACGATCTGCCAGCTTCTCGGGCCCAATGGAATGTGCATTTGGTTGTATACAACGTGCGTGGGGAATGTGTTCGGACTCTCATTGAAAGAAGTCAACCACCGGGTCGCTACTGGGTTAGCTGGGATGGAAGCGACAGTCAGGGCAAACCTCTGTCAACAGGCATCTATATTCTTAAATTATACTCTAATGGTTTCGAACAGGAAAAGAAAGCG
>CAYYPT010000177.1:0-5290 GCA_964473625.1 uncultured bacterium
CATGTTACTTTGCTGGATGCCTGTCTGGAACCTTACGGATGGAATTTTGCAAATATTGAAGGGTTCAGGGATAAAGTGGAATTTGTCAGAGGCGATGTGAGAGATAGAAAAACAGTGGAAAAACTTATCCAAAATGTGGATATTATTTTTCATCTTGCGGCGCAGGTTGGCAGGGAAATTTCTATGGAAAAACCCTGGCTTGATACTGAAATTAACTGTTTAGGAACCCTTAATATTCTTGAGACAGTGCGGAAACTTTCTCCATCGTCTAAAATAATTTATGCTGGCTCCAGAGGACAGGTGGGAGAACCGGTCTATCTCCCTGTGGATGAAAAACATCCTGACGAGCCTACAGACATCTATGGTATCAATAAACTTGCTGCTGAAAAGTATCTGTTTCTTTACAACAAGGTTTATGATATCCCGGTGGTCTCACTCCGTCTCAATAATGTTTACGGACCAAGATGCCAGATGCATGCTGGTTTTTATGGTATTCTTAATTGGTTTATGTCCAATGCTATGAGGGATATACCAATTACTGTTTATGGCAAAGGTACTCAAACCAGAGATTATGTTTATATTGATGATGTAGTTGATGCATTTATCCGGGTGGCTCTTTCAGAAAAGGCAATTGGCGAAATGTTCTATGTGGGTTCAGGTGTTGAAACAGTATTTCTTGATATGGTGAAAGAAGTTGTTAGAGCCGTAGGAAAAGGTGAAATTGTACATGTTCCTTTTCCTGAATCACGGGAAAAGATCGACATTAAACGGTTTGTCGTATCTACACAAAAACTCAATGACTTTGTTGGATGGAAGCCAGAAGTGGATTTAAGAAAAGGTATTGGATTAACAGCCCAATTTTATAAAAATAGATTAGAAAAGTACCTCAAAAATAAATAAGGTTTTCTAAATGAGTTTGAATATGAATTACCACAGCAACAATATTTTTTCTTCTATTATTATTCCTTCATATAATTCAGAGCGAACTATTGTTCAAACTCTGGAATCGATTTTTGCTATGAAGACGAAGTATCCTTTTGAAACAATCGTTGTGGATTCTTCCTCTGACGCTACACCAACAATCATAGAAAGAAAATTTCCAGAGGTTAAATTGATTCATTTGGAAGAGCAAACATATCCAGGATCTGCTCGGAATTTGGGTTTAATGTACTCCAGAGGAAATTTAGTTGCTTTCGTTGATTCAGATTGTATTGTTGCCGAAGATTGGCTTGATAGAATGGTGGAAGCTCATTTGAAATATGAATATGCTGCTATTGTCGGTAGTGTAGGAAATGGTACTCCCAAAAATTTAGTTGGATGGACTGGTTATTTAATTGAGTTTAATGAGTGGACCCCAAAAACAAAGCCAAGAATTGTAAAAAATATTCTTGGAGGTAATGTAAGTTACAAGAAAGAGCGAATTCAGAAACATAATTTATCCTATACAGATGTATTCCCCTCTGAAGATACAATATTTGCCTGGGATCTTCAAAGTAAAGGTGAAATAATTTTCTTTGATCCATCTATTGTTGTTTATCATTTAAACAGGACAAATTTAAAGATTCTTTTAAGACATCAGTATATTTTGGGAAGGGCTTCGGCTCAGGCCAGAAGAACTACAGGTCTCTACGGTAAAATATTTACACGATATCCTTTACTCTGTTTTGGCTTACCATTTGTGCGTTTTCTTAGAGCGGGTTTCAGACTTATCAAACAGGACATAATAACTTTTCTTATCTTCATGGCTATTTCCCCTATCTACTTGCTATGTACTTTTTCCTGGTCAGTAGGATTCGTTAGTAAAGGGGAATTTGGTAAAACCAAGATTAAATATAATCACGAGAATAAAAAGGAATCTTAAGGAGGCTGAAGTGAAAACTTTAATAACCGGAGGCGCAGGATTTATAGGTTCGCATTTATCAGAAAGACTGTTAGAGAATGGAGATGAAGTTTATGTTATAGATGATCTTTCCACAGGAAGATATGAAAATATTTCTCATCTTGTTACAAATAAAGATTTTCATTTTATGGTTGATACTATTCTAAATACATTCACTCTGGAAAGATTAATGCAGGAGTGCGAACTTGTTTACCACCTTGCAGCATCTGTTGGAGTTAAACGTATTGTAGAAAAGCCTGTCAATACAATAGAAACAAATGTTTTAGGTTCTCATGCAGTTTTTAGCCTGGCCGCAAAATATCATAGAAAAATTATTCTTTTTTCTACTTCAGAGGTTTACGGCAAAAATAAAAAGTTGCCTTTCCATGAGTCCGACGATTCGGTTTTCGGCTCTACCTTGAAAAGCAGGTGGAGTTATGGATGTACCAAAGCACTGGACGAGTTTTTAGGATTGGCTTATCACAAAGAACAGGGTCTTCCTATTATTATTATTCGAGTGTTTAATATGATTGGACCGAGACAGACCGGGCGTTACGGAATGGTTGTGCCAACTTTTGTGAAGCAGGCACTTAGTAACATGCCCATCACTGTTTATGGAGATGGGGAACAGTCAAGATGTTTTACTTATGTTAAAGATCTTGTTGATGCGCTTGTAGAACTTTCTTCGCATCCTGGTGCAGTGGGTGAAATATTCAATATTGGTAGTACTGAGGAAATAACCATCAAAGAACTGGCACAGAAGGTGAAAGCGAAAACAGGCTCAAAATCTGATATTGTTTTCATTCCATACGATCAGGCCTATGAAGAAGGATTTGAAGATATGGTAAGACGTATCCCAGATATTTCAAAAATCAAACAACTCATAGGATTCAGCCCAAAAACCTCCTTAGATACTGCTTTAGATATAATTATTTCTTATGAAAGAGGAAAGATTAGAGTATAATAGGAGAAAAGTCATGGAAAGATATCAAAATGTAAAATTAATACAAAATTACAGAATAGATTTTATTGTTTTGATCCTTTTCCTATTATTCGGCGGTTTTTTGAGATTATGGAATTTGAGCGTACCCAGTTTTTGGGTAGATGAGGTTAACACAGTTTTTGCGGCTGACTCTTTAACAAAGACTGGGAGTCCTACTCTACCATCAGGAATGATTTATGATAGAGCTTTTCTTCATACTTACACAGTAGCTTTGTTTTATCATTTTTTTGGCGTTAGTGAAACAACTACTCGGTTGCCTTCTGCTATTTTTGGACTTTTTTCAATTATTATGGCCTATTTTGTGGGTAGAGAAATCTTTTCCCGTAAAGTAGGGTTGCTATCGGCTTTTTTTGTGACATTTTCTCATTTTGAAGTGGGTTGGTCAAGAACAGCTAGGATGTATATTTTGCTTCAGTTTATTGTGCTTTTAGTTGTTTACTGTTTTGTCAAAGGATTTGAGAACAAAAAATGGGAAAGAAGAAAAACTCAACTTCCCGAAGAAAGGCTTACTTTTTTTACAAAGATTGGCAGTTTTCTGAAAATGAACGGTCTGTCTATACCATGGCTTTTAGTATGTTTAATTTTAATATGGATTTCAACTTTTTATGTTCATCTTCTTACACTTTTCCTCCTGTTCGGAATTTTGCTTTATTTATTTTCTATGGCGTTAGTTACTTTGTTTAAAGAAAGAGGAATAAAGAAATTTTTGAACAAATACACTGTAACCTCTCTGTTAGGAGTTCTTGTGGCAATTGGAATGTGGATTTTTTTGCCGAAGCTTCGGGAAATGACCCGGTATTTTCTTTCTTATACACCTCCGTGGGCAGCAGGGCCATCTTCAGCTCAGCGTAAACTCCGTCTTTTTGAATTTTTGATTTCGCCTGATAGGTTTCCTTTTGCAGCTTTCTTTTTTCTTGGAGGAGTACAGATTATAACCCGAAGAAATAAATTAGGATGGATTCTTTTGTGGGAGTTTATAGCACCCCTTTTCCTCCTTACATTTATTTTTACCCATAGAGTACCAACCTATCTTTTTTACGTTTATCCTTTTTTCCTGATGATTGCGGCTTTCAGTTTTGTCAACTTACTGGAAAGCGAAACATCTATAATGGCGAAAGATTCTTTTCTTAGACACAAGTTAATTAAAGGAGGATTGCTTTCTTTATTCTTTTTGATTTTTATCCTTTCTCCATGGTTTAGAATCACACTTCACATTCCTTTCTTTGGAGATGGAGTGACCAACATGGCTGTTACGCCTGATGAATGGAAGGAAGCTACTAGGATTGTTAGAAAACGAGTGAAAGATGGTGACTTAATTATTTCGAGTCTCCCTCAGGTAGCTCTTTACTACAAGGTACACTCTGATTACGGATTAAATTGGTCTAATCTAAAACAGGCAAAGGAAAAAGAATTCAAGAATAAAGATGGAAGGTGGGTGGATGTTTATGCCGGTGTAAAATGCATAGAATCACTGAATGAGTTAAAAAGCCTTTTAAAAACTTATCCACGTGGGTGGTTACTTGTAACTAAATACCATCTCGAACATGTGATTATAACTCCACCTGAAGTCCGTAAATTTATTGAAGAAAATTTAGGCAAACCTTACAAGACAAAGAGGGGCACTGTTTTAATTTATCATTGGAATAATTTGTCTTAAGGAGAACAGTGAATCTTAAACAAGGAACATTATTTTTAATTTCTGCCTGGGTGTGTGTACTTTTTACGGGTTATATTCTCCATATCTGGTTAGCACATACTTTTAGCCCTGCCGAGTATGGAGATTACGGTATAGTAATGTCTATACTTTTATGGATTGAGATTGTAGTAATAAATGGAATACCATATGCCATTCAGAAATTTGTTTCGTCTGATAATTCTATAGCTTTTGGTATCTTACGCACAGCTTTTAGAATCCAGTTAATAGTTTCTGTTGGGTTGTTTATTCTTGCCTTTGGAACTGCGCCATTTATAGCCAAACTATTTAGGGATCACCAATTACTTCTCTATTTAAGAATAGCTTTTTTTGATATTCTTTTTTATGGTTTTTTCCATCTTTTTGTCTCTTTCCAGAATGGATTTGGACATTTTGGCAAACAGGCTTCTCTTTTTATCATTTATTCTGTAAGTAAACTTAGTTTCGTTCTCCTTTTAGTTTCTGTTACACATTCTTTACTCGGTGCTTTTATGGCTAATATAGGAGGTTCACTTATTGGGATTACTGTGGGTTATTTTTTTCTTGGAAAATTGAAGAAACAGCCTTCTTACGAAGCAGGAATTTTAATCCGTTTTGCTGTTCCTTCACTTTTTTATTTTTTGATGCTTAATTTGTTTTTTTATGTAGATCTGTGGACAGTTAAGTATTTCTTACCACCTCAGGTTAGTGGTTATTATGTTGCTGCTTCAATGGT
>CAYYPT010000178.1:0-3787 GCA_964473625.1 uncultured bacterium
CTAAAGTTACGAAAAACAACTTGAACTAAACCAAGCTATTTTGTATATTAATAATAATTCCTTACAAAATAGAGCTTTCATTTTTATGCTATAAATGGGGTTGTCATGCCTATGTTTAGAAAAAAATATTGGCTTATTATTTTTGTTCTTTTTTTGTTTTCCTGTTCTACTTCTCAATTTGGCTGGAAAAGAGAACCAGAACCGGTGGAAAAAGAGAAAAATGTTTTTAAAGAAGACTTTGACCCTCTTTCCTTGAACGATGATGACATTGTAATACTTCCTGAAAGCCCAACATCTCAAAAGGTGGTAGCGAAAAGGCCAGTTCATGAAAAACCTGCTGTGGGGGAGGAAAAATCAGGGCAAGAGATGATCAAAGGCTACAGGATACAATTGTTGGCAACACGTGATGAGGCCCAGGCAAGAGAGACTAAGAGGGATGCTATTTTCAAGTTTCAGGAGCATGTTTATTTGATATTTGAAGCTCCACTCTACAAGCTTCGTGTAGGCGATTGCCAAACAAAAAAGGAGGCTGAAGCTTTAAGAAAAAAAGCAAGAGAAAAAGGATTTAGGGATGCATGGATTGTTCCCTCAAAAGTATATCGTAGAGTGGAGGGTGAATCCCCGTAAGAAGTCAATGATTTTAGGAGGTTAGTATGTCTGGTCACTCCAAGTGGAGTACTATCAAGAGAAAAAAAGAAAAAGCAGACGCTGAACGGGGGAAAATATTTACAAAACTTATACGTGAGATCACAACTGCTGCACGACAGGGGGGAGGGGATGAAAGCGCAAATCCCAGACTTCGTACAGCAATTCTGGCAGCTAAAGCAGCAAACATGCCCCAGGCTAATATCGAAAAAGCTATTAAGAAGGGAACTGGTGAGCTTCCTGGTGTAGTGTATGAAGAAAAGACTTACGAAGGTTATGGTCCAGGGGGAGTAGCTATAATGATAGATACTCTGACAGATAATACAAATAGAACTACATCTGAGGTCAGGCACATATTAACGAAACATCAGGGTAATTTGGGAGAGTCAGGGTGTGTTTCCTGGATGTTTGAAAAGAAAGGTCTTATCGCTGTTAACCGTCAGGACTGTGATGAGGATAAGCTAATGGAAGTGGTTCTGGAAGCAGGCGCTGAGGATATGACTACTGAAGAAGATGTTTATGAAATTATAAGTTTACCAGAGAATTTTACCCGTGTAAAAGAAGCGCTTGATGCAAGCAATATTCCCACTGTTTCAGCAGAAATTACAATGATTCCGAAAACTACAGTAAAAGTAGATGGTAAGCAGGCGGAGCAGATTCTAAAACTTATGGAGGCTTTAGAGGATTCTGATGACGTTCAACAAGTATATTCCAACTTTGATATTGATGAAAAAGATATAGGGAGTTGATAGGGTTTGCTAGTACTGGGCATAGATCCTGGCACACGGTTTGTTGGCTACGGCCTTGTTCAGGCAGAGAAGGGATCCTATAAAGCAGTAGATTATGGTTTTTTACCAACAGATAACAAATTAAGTTTTCCCCAGAAGTTGAAACAAATCTATGAAAGTGTTTCCACTCTTTTAAGCCAGTCAAAACCTGATGTTGTAGCTGTGGAAGAGACTTATGCTGCTCAAAATGCCAAAACAACCCTTAGACTGGGACATGCCAGAGGTGTAATACTTCTTTCAGTAGTGGAGGGTGGAATCCCTGTTGTAGAATATGCACCCCGTGAAATAAAACAAGCAGTGGTAGGTAGAGGAGCGGCTTCAAAGGTTCAGGTTCAATGGATGGTAGCTCAGATACTAAATATTGATCCTGGAGAGTTGCAGGAAGACGCTGCTGATGGATTAGCTGTTGCCTTATGTCATGGCTTGAGAACAGCAGGTATGAAAAATGATCTCCTACATTAGAGGGAAATTAGTGGAAAAAACTCCTACTTACGTTGTTGTTGAAACCGGTGGTATAGGTTTTAAGATAGCAATACCTCTTTCAAGTTTTAAGGCACTCGGAGATGTGGGAAGCGGGATTAAGATAAGAACTTATCTTCATGCCCGGGAGGATGTACTTCAGCTTTTTGGATTTGCTACAGAGGAGGAGAAAGAACTTTTTCAACTTTTGATTTCTGTTAGTGGTATTGGTCCACGATTGGCCCAGGGAATTCTTTCTGGTATTTCTGTGAGAGAATTTAAACTTGCTATCAGGGATAAGGATATTACCAAACTTACTTCTGCCCCTGGTGTAGGGAAAAAGACTGCGGAAAGGTTAATTTTAGAACTTAGAGAAAAAATAGGCGAGGTAAAAACAGATAGAATTCCAGTTTCATTTACAATGACTCCTACAGGAGAAGAGGCAGTCTTAGCATTAATTTCATTAGGATATAAACGTTCACGGGCAGTAGAAGTAGTGCAAAAGTTAGTTCAAAAAGAACCATCTCTTTTGTTAGAAGAACTTATTCGGCGGGCATTACAGACAATGTAGTTAATAAGGATTTAATTTTTTAATGAATAACCAGCGGATTACAAATCCAGCTTTGCTGGATGGCGATCAGGCTTTGGATAAAACTCTCAGGCCTTCTTTTTTAAAAGAATTTGTTGGCCAGGGGAAAATAGTTTCCAATCTGAAGGTTTTTATTCAAGCTGCCAAGGAAAGGGGGGAAGCACTGGATCATGTTTTATTTTATGGTCCCCCTGGTCTTGGAAAAACAACTCTGGCGCATATTCTGGCCAATGAATTGGGTGTAGACATAAAAACCACAACAGGCCCGGCGCTGGAAAGACCTGGGGATTTAGCCGGAATTTTGACAAATCTACAACCAAGGGATGTTTTGTTTATAGATGAAATTCATCGTCTCAGTGCTGTGGTAGAGGAGTATCTTTATCCCAGCATGGAAGATTTCAGGTTAGACATTGTCATTGACAAAGGTCCTCATGCACGGAGTGTTCGTTTGAACCTGCCTCCTTTTACACTGGTTGGCGCAACTACACGTGCAGGGCTTCTTACATCGCCAATGAGAGGTCGTTTTGGTGTTGTTAATCGATTGGATTATTACTTACCAGAAGAACTTACACAGATCCTTTTTCGCTCAGCTCATATTTTCAACTTAGAATTTGAAGAAGAAGGGCTCAGGGAAATAGCTACCAGGTCAAGAGGAACACCAAGAGTAGCCAATCGTCTTTTAAGAAGAGTTAGAGATTTTGCTCAGGTTGAAGGAAATGGACGAATAACAAAAGAAATAGCAATGCTTTCACTTGAAAGATTGGATGTTGATTCTTACGGCATGGACGAAATGGACAAAAGAATACTTTCAGTTATTATAAAAAAATTTGGTGGTGGGCCTGTGGGCCTTAATACACTTGCTGTTGCTGTAGGGGAGGACAGCGGTACAATTGAAGAGGTGTATGAACCTTTTCTTATAAAAGAAGGATTTCTTAAAAGAACACCCAGGGGGCGAGAAGCCACAGAGCAAGCCTATAAAGTTCTGGGAATTCGAAAAAGTGGACCATTGCAGGAAAGGCTTTTTTAATTAAGGGGGTAATTTAACAAACAACTAAACTTAATTTGGGGAGGGAGGGCCTTCTGAACTGAGTCGGAGAATCGGGATGTGTAGCACATTCTGCGGCTTTGACAGAGTTTATAATGGGTCTGCCGAAAGGCTTAAGAATGGAAAAACGAAATATAAATTTGCCCGAGTTCCGACCATTCATAACATTTTATACGTATCAACTTACTAATTTAAAAGGAGAGTAGAATGAAGCTTTCCGATTTTAAGTACAGAGTTCCTGAAAAACTTATTGCTCAGTAT
>CAYYPT010000178.1:3887-5249 GCA_964473625.1 uncultured bacterium
AATGAAGCTTTCCGATTTTAAGTACAGAGTTCCTGAAAAACTTATTGCTCAGTATCCAACAAAAAAACGGAGTGATTCTCGAATGATGGTTCTTGATAGAGCAACACAGAAGATTGAGGATCGTTATTTCAAGGATATTGTGAATTACTTGAAAGAAGGAGATTGTCTTGTTGTAAATGAGACAAAAGTTTTTCCAGCAAGGTTAAAAGCCATAAAGGACAAAACCAGTGCAGAGGTGGAAATTTTTCTTCTCCGTGAGCTTGAGAAGGATCTCTGGGAAGTTTTAGTAAAACCTGCCAGGAAAGTCAGGGTGGGAAATAAATTAAACGTGGGTGGAGTTCTTAACTGTGAGGTTGTTGATAACACAATTTCAGGAGGCAGAGTAGTACGGTTTATTTATGACGGTGATTTTAATGAGATCATCGATAAGATTGGGAAAGTGCCGCTTCCTCCTTATATAAAAAGAGAATCAGAAAATCTGGATAAAGAAAGATATCAATCAATCTTTGCCAGAAAAAGAGGAGCCGTTGCTGCACCTACTGCGTCTCTTCATTTTGACAAAAAAATTGTCAAGACGCTGGAGAACCGTGGAATTAAGATTGTGCCAGTTTTACTTCATGTAGGATTGGGTACATTCCGTCCTATAGTTGTAGAAGATCTTACCCGGCATAAAATGGATTCTGAATATTATGAGATTTCTGAAGAGTCGGCAAAGATTATCAACGATACCATTGATAGTGGAGGTCGAATTGTTGCTGTGGGGACAACAGTTGTACGTGTTTTAGAATCTGGCGTTACTACTGATGGCCACGTAAAACCTGCCAAAGGGTGGACAGATAAATTTATTTACCCTCCCTACGATTTCAAAGTTGTTGATATTCTCCTTACAAATTTCCATATGCCGTCTTCTACCCTTCTCATGTTGGTTTGTGCTTTTGGTGGGGGCGAGTTTGTGATGAAAGCTTACCGCAAAGCTATTCGGGAAAAGTATCGTTTCTTTTCTTATGGAGATGCGATGTTAATCCTTTAGGAGGCGATTTTTGGAAAAGGAGATTGAAAAAGTAACTGCAATTCTGCCTTCAGCCGGTTCTGGGAGAAGGATGGGGAAGGATATCCCAAAACAGTTTTTGAAAATCCAGAACAAACCCATTTTTATTTATACACTGGAAAAGCTTGATTCCTCTACTTTGATAAATGAAATTATACTTGTGGTTAGAACTGAAGATGTGAATGCAGTAAAAGAAACAGTAGAAGAATGGGGAATAAGAAAAGTTAGTAGTGTAGTTCCTGGAGGTAAAGAAAGGCAAGATTCTGTTTTGAACGGGTTGAAGATTCTTTCAGAAGAAGTTAATATTGTTGTTA
>CAYYPT010000179.1:0-5116 GCA_964473625.1 uncultured bacterium
CAGTCTATGGGTAATGTAATTCCTCCTCCTCATGGCGGGTCTGGTTTGATTAACCGTATTCTTCCGGAATTGGAAAGAGAAACGCTTTTTGAAAAACTTTCGGTTCTGAAAACATACAATATTTCAAATTCCGATCTTTCCATGTTCTACCGCATGGGTGATGGTGGTTTATCCCCTCTGGAAGGGCCTATGGTCAGTGAAGAGTTTTATCATGTGCTTGATAAAGAATTTATTGAAAGAAATAACCATAAATTTGCATGGACAATTCCAATTGCATTTCCGATTTATAAAAATGATGCTGAGCAGCTGGATATTGGAGAAACAGTCGTTGTAAAAAACGAGGCTCATGAAATTGTTGGGTTACTTAAAGTTTTAGATATTTATCCATTCGATAAGATTCGATATATTCAATCTGTTTATGGTACAGAACGGACTGACCATCCGGGGGCAAGAATTGTGCTGGATGATCCCAGAGACTATCTTATTGGTGGAGAAATCTGGGCATTTCCACAACCGAAAGATCCAGTTTTTGGGAAATACATGCTCAGTCCCTCAGAGACGCGAGCACTTTTTTGCACACTGGGGTGGGAAAGAGTTGTTGCTTTTCAAACCCGAAATCCTTTACATCGTGCACACGAATATGCTATTGTTTATGGGCTGGAAAAGCTTACCCGTGATGGTTGTTTTGCGGGTGCCGTCCTGAATCCACTTGTGGGAGCTACAAAATCGGATGATGTGCCAGCGGATGTGCGAATGAAAACTTATGAGGTTTTGCTAGAGAACAAGCTCCTTGGCCATGGAGATCGGGATGAGGAACTCTGGAATCAGGTGGGATATTCTCTGGATGATCAGTTGCTTTTGATAGGGTTGGATGTAAAAATGTTCTACGGAGGTCCCAAGGAAGCAATTATGCATGCAATTTACCGCCAGAATTATGGATTCACAGATATCATTATTGGTAGAAAACATGCCGATGCTCCTTTTGATGATGGTACGCCTATTTGGGGTGACTTCGATGCTCAGGAAAAATTTGAACATTTAAATGGGGAACTTCTCATTAAACCACTCAAGGTAGGATTCGCTGCGTATTTTGAAGAGATTGGACGAGTGGGGTTGATGGATGAATTCCAGCCAAAAGGTTATCACATTATTAATATATCTGGTAAAGAACTTCGTAAGAAACTTAAAAATGGTGAGGTTGTAGACGAAAGAGTCATGCGAGAGCCTGTGGCTGCTATTCTTAGAGATTTTTATCAAAACACAGGGAAAGAGTCGGGCAAATCCATTAAGAGTACCCATATCACATGGCACGAAACCGGGATCTCAAAAGAGGATCGTGAGAGGCGCAATGGTCACAGAGGCGTTGTGATCTGGCTAACAGGGCTTTCTGGTTCAGGAAAATCAACCATTGCCGTTGAATTGCAAGCCCGGTTGTTTGAAAAAGGATGTCAGGTATATATTCTGGATGGGGATAATATTCGTCACGGTCTTAATAGGGATCTTGGTTTTTCGCCAGAAGACCGTGAAGAAAATATTCGTCGAATTGGTGAAGTGGCAAAATTGTTTGCCGATGCTGGTACAATTGTTCTCACGTCTTTTATTTCTCCCTATCGTAAAGATCGAGATCGTGCCAGGGCACTTTTGCAGCCTGGTGATTTCATAGAAGTCTATGTAAATGCTCCACTTTCGGTTTGCGAAGAACGAGATCCCAAAAATTTGTACAAAAAAGCCAGAAGCGGAGAAATTCCAGAATTTACAGGAATTTCAGCACCATACGAACCTCCGCTTAAACCCGAACTTGAAATTAGAACGGATCAATTATCTGTGGAAGAGAGTGTTGAACAAATTTTGCAGTATTTGAAAAATAGCGGTGTTATTTTAAAATAAGAGCTTATTTAACTCTCTAATGGAACTAAACTGTATGCCTCCATTTCAATTTTACTATACAGTAAACGAAGCCTTTGCAGGTTTTTCTAATCCTGGGATGTTAACCATTGGAATTTTATTTGTTGTGGCTGGAGCGCTGTACAATACAGGTGTGCTGGAAATTTTCACCCGGGCATTTTTTTACAGAAGTCGCTCAAATGGTATTCGGCACCAAATTCTAAGGGTTTCTTTACCCACGGCAGCTGTGTCTGCTTTTACAAACAATACGCCATTAGTGGCTATGATGATTCCGGTTGTACGTTCGTGGACTGAAAAACAGGAACTGGCACCGTCAAAGTTTCTTATTCCAGTATCTTATGCAGCTATTCTGGGAGGAATGTGTACCTTGATTGGCACCAGCACAACGCTTGTGGTGCATGGACTTTTGATCGAAAGCGGCAAACAGGGATTTTCATTTTTCGAAATTTCCAAAGTCGGTGTGCCGGTAGCCGTTGTGGGGCTACTCTTTCTCTGGGTTTTTGGACATCGGCTTCTCCCTGATCGCAAAGAACCTATAGTTAAACTGGGTGCAAACACCCGTGAATTTGTCATTGAGCTGAAGGTGACTTCGGAATACAAAAACATTGGTTGCACAATTGAAGAAGCAGGATTGCGACACTTAAAGGGTCTGTTTCTTTTCCAGATTGAGCGTAATGGTGATATTATTGCACCGGCAGGTCCGAATGAAAGGATTCAACAAGGGGATCGTCTTTTCTTCACAGGGCTTCCCAAAACCATACTGGAGTTCCAGCGGACACCAGGGTTACAACTGATTAAAGAATCTTCGTTTGATCTTAAACAATATGACTCAGAGAAGGTAAGAACATTTGAAGCCGTGGTTTCTCCAAGCTCGCCTTTAGTTGGGAAGAATGTACGGGAGAGCAATTTTCGTTCTAAATACGGTGCCGTTATTATTGCTATTCACAGGAATGGAGAGAGGATTCGCAAAAAGATTGGAGATGTAGTTCTGCATTCTGGAGATACGCTCTTATTGCTCTCTGATCCTGGATTCATAAAACGATGGTACCATTCTAATGATTTCTATTTGATTTCAAATTCCGAGGTTGTACCATCAAAACCCCACTGGCAGACGTATTATTCATTGGGAGTGTTTATTGGTATGATTGTGGTGGCAGTAAGTGGGGTATTACCATTGGTAGTAGCTGCCGGATTAGCAGCACTCTTTTTGGTAGTTGCTCAGAGTATTTCTCCTTCACAAATTCGGCATCTGGTGGATTGGAAGGTTCTTGTTGTAATTGCATGTGCTTTTGGCCTGGCTAACGCCATTAAGAATTCCGGTCTTGCTGATACTGCCGCAACATGGCTGGTATCCATGGAACACTGGTTTGGAACTATAGGGATTATTGCAGGTGTTTATGTGATAACCAGCTTTACTAATTTGGTGATTACCAGCAATGCTACAGCAGCGTTATTGTTTCCTGTAGCAATTTCTACTGCATCGGCTGCTGGTTTAGCAATTCGACCGTTGGCCATTACTGTAGCCATAGCAGCAGCAGCAAGCTTTGCAACTCCTATTAGTTACCAGACAAATCTAATGGTTTATGGACCCGGGGGATACAAATTCAGTGATTATCTGAAGATTGGTGTTCCCATGCAGGTACTGAAAGGGATAGTGGCTATTGCAGTTATCAACTTGGTTCTTCTATAACTTTTTGTCTTTAGCTTTTTTGGCAATTCCATTGGAAAATCCAAAAGAGTTCGCATGAAATACGTAGATAAAATCTGCAACATTGCTCTTATGGCAGGCGATGAAATTATGGAAATTTATAACTCCGATAGTTTTGAAGTTAGTTATAAGTCGGATAACTCGCCACTCACATTAGCAGATAAAGCATCGCATAATGTTATTAAAAACGAATTACAAAAAGAATATCCTGATATTCCAATTCTTTCGGAAGAAGACAAAGAAATTCCATTTAGTGAAAGAAAAACATGGGATTATTTCTGGCTTGTTGACCCTCTGGATGGTACCAAAGAGTTTATCAAGAAAAACGGGGAATTCACCGTTAATATTGCACTGATAAAAAAGGACAGACCAATTGCAGGTGTAATATATGCACCAGCAGTGGGTCTTCTCTATTTTGCAGAACAAGGGCATGGAGCTTTTAAAAAAAACAGGGATCACTCCCTGGAAAAAATAAAAGTGAATACAGATATTAAAGATGGATTGATCGCAGTAAAAAGCAGATCTCATTCTTCTGATGAGGAAAACGAGTATTTCTCACGTTTCAACGTTAAACATACAATTGCTGTGGGCAGTTCGTTAAAATTTTGCATGGTGGCCGAAGGTAAGGCTCATCTTTATTATAGGCATGGGCCGACCTGGGAATGGGATACAGCAGCAGGTCATGCCATTGCCGAGTGTGCCGGTGCCAAGGTTACGAATTTGCGGTATAATAAGAATGTTATAAAAAATGATTCTTTTATTGTGAGTTCAGTAAGTTTTTGAACGTATTAAGGATAAGGTATTTTGTGAATAAGTCACCGATACATTCTGATTTGAAACCGACCGACGAAAATACCCGTGTAGATGAATTGATTGCCAAAGTCATTAAAGTCATTGGGCACCATTTAGGAGATATTCCTTTTAAAGTTTATCTATTTGGCTCCCGTGCGAAGGATAATGCCATTGAAGGAGCAGATGTTGATCTGGCGATTGCCTGCCCGGAATTGACTGAGGGCGATTTCAGGAAAATTAAACAGGAAATTGCAGCTATTCGTACGTTGTATTCGATTGACCTTATTCATCTGGAACGAGTTGATTCGGATTTCAGGGAAATCGTTTTAGCGGATGCAAGGAAAATCTATGGCTGATCAGGGAAAAGAACTCACTTATTCTGTCAGCAGGTTTCGGAAAGCACTGGATCGATTGGCAGAAGCCCTGAGGAAAAAAGAAGATGATTTAAAAGTGGATGCATGCATCCAGCGGTTTGAATTTACATTTGAGCTGGCATGGAAAACTGCCAAACGAGCATTATGGGTTGAAGGAATCATTTGTAAAACTCCTCGGGAGTGTTTGAAGGAATGCTTCCGATTGGGATTGATACGTGATGAAGAAAATTGGCTTGCTATGTTGGATGATAGAAACGCAATGTCTCATATTTATTCTGAAGAAGAAGCTCGGATAATTTATGCAAGGCTGCCTGATTATCTAAAAGCCTTTGAAAAT
>CAYYPT010000180.1:0-5065 GCA_964473625.1 uncultured bacterium
TCTCATTACCTCCATTTCCTTTTCCCCTGTCGTTCCCGAAATGTTCTGTCGGGAATCCACCCTTGCAACCACCCACCTGGATTCCCGCTTAAAACATGCGGGAATGACAGTATTGTTTATTATAACTATCGATGTAGTTTCCCCTGAGCTTATCGAGGGACTCAGCATGAGGAAACCTTTAGATGAAATTTATTCTGAGTGACCGCCCTAATCTCAAATTTGCCAAAGTTTAGTTATATAACAGAACTTAGCAACCAAAAAATACCTTTGATCTATCTCTAATAAATCATCACTACAACAAGATATAATTCTAATCACCAACACTTTTTGAGCTTTTCCCCAATCCTTTCAAGGTAGATTTTATCCACCTTATCAAATGCATCTATCTCGTCACTGTCTATATCAAGAACTCCTCTCAAGACACCCTTTGCATCAAACAGCGGAACAACTATCTCCGATTTTGAATTTGGATCACACGGAATGTGACCAGGAAAAACATGAACATCAGGAACAATAAGCGTCTCTTTTTTGGAAACAGCAGTTCCACAAACTCCTTTCCCAATCGGGAGAAAAACACAAGCAGGGGTTCCCTGAAAAGGCCCGAGCACCAATTTATTGTCCTTCAAAAAATAAAAACCAACCCAAAAAAAACCAAGTCTTTTTTTCAGAACTGCAGCAATGTTCCCCATATCTGCTATTAAATCACCGCCTTTTGATAAGCGAACTTCTATCTCTCTAAGAGAAGCAGTATATTTATCCTTCTTAGTCATATATTTTCATCCTTTAATAAAAAGATTTTTAATAATATAACCTGCCAATCTGGGATTCTCTTTAAGACGTCGAAGCGAATACCCGTACCACTGCTCTCCATAAGGAACGTATACTCTCAATCGATGTCCTTGAGAAACAAGTTCATGTCTTAAGTTCTCAGTGACACCTAGGAGCATCTGGAATTCATACTTTGTCTTTGGGACTTGAAGCGATTGAATCATTTTTAGCGATTTATCAACAAGCATTTTATCGTGTGTGGCAATTCCTACAAATGAATTGGATTCAAGCATCATCTGGACTAAATCAATGTAACTATCCCGGATTTCTTCTTTATCTTTAAAAGCAATTTCTTTAGACTCATCGTAAATACCCTTACATATTCTGAGATTGGTTGTTCCTTCTTCGATTAGACTTCTCACATCTTCACGGCTTCGTTTAAGATACGCCTGAATAACTGCTCCTACATTGTTAAAATCTTTTCGAAGCCTTTTATAAATTTCCAGAGTATCATCTGTACAGGTGGCATCTTCCATATCGATACGAACAAAATTGCCTACCTCTTTTGCTTTCTGGACAATTTCTCTGACATTTCTGTAACATTGTTCTTTATCAATGCGCAAACCAAGAGAAGTCAATTTAACAGAAAGACTTCCATCTAGGTTATTTGTATGGATAGCTTCTAATACATGGATAGATTCCTCCCGGGAGAGAGTAGCTTCTTCCATGGTAGTAATATCTTCACCAAGAACATCTATTGTGGCTGCACAGCCTATAGAGTTCAACTCTCTTGTCTTTTCCAGACCATCTGAAATAGACTTCCCTGCTACGTAGCGCTTAGAAAAAAGCCAGATGAATGACTTCGGGAAAATCGGCATCATTCCCACAATAAGACGATTGAAAAATTTCATAAATCTTCCTCCTATGTTTTTAGAATATTGTAAAAAATTCTTGAAAAGATATAATTTAATTCTTAACTTATACTTTATGGAAATTATAGAATACACAGAAAAATGGAAAGAAGAATGGGATTCCTTTGTACTGAAATCCAACAACGGAACTATGTTTCACCTTCAACAATTTCTTGCCTATCATCCTCCGGGTAAATTCTCCTTTCATCATCTGATGTTTATGGAAAAAAATAAAATCATAGCTGTTTTGCCAGGTTCATTGACAGAAGGACTTTTTGAATCCCCTGTCGGAGCGAGTTACGGTTCAATAGTTACTATGGACATAAAGTTCAAAACTGCTATGGAAATTGTTTCAACACTACTGGAGTACGGCAAGAAAAACAGTATCAAAGAATTTCTCTTAACGCCTCCACCTTTCATCTATGAAAATAATCCCAATCAAAATTTAGATTTTGCCATGCTCTGGCAGGGTTTTAAATACGATCTACATTACATTTCCAGTGCAATCAAATTGGATAAGGACAGAGATATTATATCAAGATTCCAATCCACTGTAAGAAGAAATATCAGAAAAACTTTTCGTGATCCTGACATTCGGATTGAAATCAATGAAAGATACGATGAATTCTATCCAATCCTCCGGAAAAATAAAGCAAAACACAATGTAAAACCGACCCACTCTTACGAAGATCTTTTAAGATTAAAAGAATTGCTCCCTGACTATCTAAAACTATTTATGGTATATTATAAAAACACTCCTATCGGCGGTTCATTAATGTTTCTTGCTAATAAGAATGTAGCAATTTGCTTCTACAATATGCTGCTCTATGAATATGCTTACTGCAAACCTATCCAGAGAGTCATGTATGAGGTGGTAAAATACTGTACCGAAAATGGGTTCAGATACGTAGACATTGGCGTTTCGCAAGACACCTCTGCAGAAAATCCCATGACACCGAGCATGAGTTTAATTGATTTCAAAGAAAAATTTGACGCAAAAACAGTAATGCGAAATACATTTAGAATTAAACTATAATTTATGAGTTTACTCTAAAAAACCCTAAAGGTTTTAGAAAAATAATTATTTACTCTTTTTCCCCCGACATGAATGTCGAGGCTATTTCATTGTTCTATTGCTAACTAGCTCCGCCCTTCAGGACCGAAGATAAATCGGACAACCAATATTACTATTATTGGCTTTAGTCCTTTTTTAGAAGTGAACTCATTTATATAGATAAAATTATTTGGAATTCAACACATACCCCTTGTAAATACTCCAGAAAAAAAGATAATGAATTAGTAACCGCCTTATCAATCTGGGAGCATGAGGAACCATTTCTTTAACAGCCGTACCAATAGTATCTCTCAAGAAAAAACGTACGAAACGACTTTTTAGATTCTTTGATTCTGCCAGATGGAAACGAAAAACCTCTCTGAGTTCTGGGTATTTACTTTTGATTTTATGGAGATTTACTGCACCAAATTCTTCCATCTGAGAAAGTACAAAATCTAGACTCTTACTCCATTTTGCATATCCAACAGCTTCTTTGTTATATATTACCGGTAAATGAAACATCTTTTCCATACGGTAACCGAATTCAATATCGCCTCCACCGTAAGAAACCATGTCGGGATCCTGTCCTCCGGCATTAAGAAAATACTGGCTTTCAAAAGCCACGTTTGAAGTGGCTAAATAATAAGAAGGGATAGTCTGACCATTTTTATATTTATTTTTTCCCCGAGTTTGAATATAATCAGCTAAGATATTTTTAGAGGCATTTGTATAAACAACCTCCCCCACTGAAATGCAATCTTTTTTTTTCAAAAGAGCAAGATGTTTCTCCAGAAGATCAGAAGCTGGAATAATATCGGAATCAAACATCAGCAGATATTTCGACTCAAGATAACCTAAAGCTAAATTTCTGGTTGCATTTCTCCCATTTCTTTTTCCATTCCTGTGCGTAAGAACTTTAAAGGGAAAATTAAATTTTCCAGCTGAGAAATATTCAAGGACACTCTTGGCCGGACCATCCACACAAACAAGAATCCTGAATTCTTTATACGTCTGGTTTTCAAATGCCTGCAAACATCTCTTTAATTCTTCGAGATTTTTATAAGTTGGGATAATTACATCGAACATAACGGATATTTCACTGAAATTTAGTTACTGAAAATGTCTCAGGACTTTACCGAACTCTCTTTCCCAGTTCAACTCTTCTGAAGCAAGCTTACAATTTTGCTTCAAGTTATTATAGAGTGAAGGTCTCTCTTTCCATTTCTTTAATACTCTGATGACTTCATCTTCGTCACCTTCCGGCACTACTGCCCCAATATCATATTTTTCCACAACTGCTTTCATCTGCGGAAGATCACTTACAATTACAGGCAAACCAGCCATAATATATTCAAAAAGTTTGTTTGGCAAAGCATAGTAATTGTTAAAACTGATGTTATCTATCAGACACAGACCAACATCCCCACCAGCAGTATAATTTTGCAATTCATCTTGAGGAACTTTGCCTGCAAAGAATACTCTGTCGTGGATTCCCATGTTAACAGCCTTTCGTTCATAATCAGACTGAAATTCTCCCCACCCAAGAATTATCAAGTAGGAATCATAATACTTTTGCAAAACTTTAAAGATCGTCTCAATACCCCGACCCGGCATGATAATTCCCTGATACACCAAAATCCATGCAGTATTAAATATAGAATACTTTTTATAAAAATCAACACGGGGAAAATTTTTTCTCTTCAGAGGGAGGTTTCGCAAAACAACTGTATTTGCAATTCGATAGCAATTTTCTATATATTTGGAATCCATTTCTCCTGTTGTAATAACCAGATCAACCCGTTTGATACAAAAACTTTCGATGATTTGAATTAAACGCTTTACAAGATTCTTGTTTTTGACCCCACTCAATTCCGGATAAATTTCTCTGGCATCATAAAAAACTCTTTTCTTTTTCAGCCCCGCAGCCATAGTACAAAAAGGCAGGGAATAAACATCAGCGGCAAAATAGACATCTGCCTTCTGTTTTATGATGTTGAAAAAAAGCAAGAAGGCAAATTTTATATAGTAAAGCAGAGAAAATTTATGCTTTATAAGTTTAATAATTCTTATTCCTCTCCCCAGAATTGTTTTAAACCCTGGGGTCATCCAGTCAAATCCGTTAAAAATAACATTGTGTCCACTCAACTTCAGCGACTTAAAAAGATTGTAAGTACGAGTATCAAAATAAATATTGCCTAAAAATCCTATGGATACATTTGGTTTTTTCATTGAATCTATATCCTATAGATTTACTACATGTGGGATACAAAAATTAAATATAAAAATAAAAAATGATAAATCAAAACTCAAATCAAAAAAGAATTTTATAAAT
>CAYYPT010000181.1:0-3491 GCA_964473625.1 uncultured bacterium
GGGTAAAGGGTCACGTATTTGCCAGTTTTCTATCACTTGTTTTAATGACAGCCATTGAAAGAAAACTTGAGAAAAAGGGCATTAAGTTGGTCTGGAATGATTTTATCCGTGATCTCAGAGCTTTTCGTGCAATCAAGGTAAATTTTACAGGGAAAACATACCAACTTCGGACAGAATGTAGAGGAAATGTCTCATCTGCTTTTCAAGCACTTGGATTGCGTATTCCACCTGTTATGCAATCTGTATGAATAGACAAAATGTAGTGTCACGTTTAATTCTTATGGGCATAACTTATTGTTTTTAAAGAAGCGTTTTTTTGTAACTGTCAAAGATGAGTTTGAATGGTTGTGATGAAGCTGGGATAAAGAATTTTTTTCTTTAGGATATAGAGTATTTTTCACTAACAGGGAGTTCTATCCACACTGTTGTACCTGTTTCCAGTTGACTGTCAACCCCGACTATTCCACCATGGGCTTCTACAATTTTCTGCACAATGGCCAGGCCCAGTCCTGTTCCTCCATCTTTTTTGCTGAAAAAGGGGTCAAAAATTCTCTGTAAATCTTCTTTTTCTATTCCCTTGCCGGTATCGGCTATTTCGATTCTGATTTTCTTTTTTTCAGACATATTTTTAGAACGTACAACGATTGTTCCATTATTGTCTAATGCCTCCCTGGCATTAAGGAGAATGTTAATAAATACCTGACTTAACCTGTTCATATCTATTTTGATATGGGGAAGATCCATGGCTAATTCTTTTTCTATAGAAATTCCAGTTGTGCGGAAATCTTCCATTAGTTGGTCTAAAACAAAATTTAGGACGGCGTTTATATCCTGTTCAATTAATTGTAAATCTTCTGGCCTAGCAAAATTTAGCAAATTTTTTAAAATCTTTTCTAAATTAATAACCTCTTTTTTTGCCACTTCCAAACATTTTTTATCCTTTTCTTCCAGAGGAAGGCGGCTTATTAAGGCTGTTAGTCCTATTTTAATGGAAGAAAGAGGATTCCTGATTTCATGAACAATGGTGGCGGCCATTTCACCAAGAGCTGCTAATTTTTCTAAGTGGGCTTTTTTTCGTTCAAGGGCGAGGATTTCCTCTGTTTTTTCTTGGACTTTTTGTTCTAAATTTTCAGAATAGTTTCGAAGTTCCTCTTCCAGGTGTACCCGTTTTGTTACATCTCGAAAGATTCCTTGAATGCCTTTTCCCCCTTCTATAGATAAGAAATTGAGCGTGGCTTCAGCAAAAAACAGTTCTCCGTTATTTCGTTTAACTTTTAATACAAAGTTCTGTACCTGTCCGTTTTTTCGAAGTTGTTCAATCAGTCTCCTGCGGTCCTCTGGATTAACACAGAAACTGCCGATTTTTACTTTTCTCCGAGTCATTTCTTCTGAACTGTCAAATCCTAATATTTTGGCTCCTGCTGTATTAATGACCAAGATACGGCCATTACTATCGCATTGGAAAACTCCATCAGAGGTAGAATTAAACAAAGCGCGGTATTTTTCGGCTAATTTTCTCCGTTGATCTGAACGTTTCAACTCGAATCTGAGACGATAAGCGTAATAATAAACTACAAGGAGAGCTAAAGCCAGAAAGAAGAAATTAAGAACCAGTAATATATCAGTTCTGTGATATGCCAAAACTGTACTCCTTTTTTATAGAAGTATTTATAATCATTAGCCAGCCGAATATCATGATCAAATCAAATACACCAGAGTACCTATAAAATAATGACGGTAATGTTTTTAAGAAAATAGCGGTTCCGTATCGTATAAGTGCTGCTCCTGTAGAATAAAAAATCCAGCGATAGATAGAATGTTTTGAAGATGCCATTAAAAGGCATCCAAAGAAGATAATTAAAGAGACAATAAAGATGATTATATCTACCAATGATTTTATTGTGAACCATCTGTTGGGAGAAAGATGTATAATGGAGTTAAAAATAGGATGGATGCTCCACACAAGGTTGAAAAGAGATATTAAGATAATATAAGAAATAAAAAATATGAGAAGTAACCAAAATCTGGAGTTTGTTTTAATGAATTTAGCGTGTGCCAGAAGATAAAAGAATAAAAAGAAACCCGTACCAGCAACCAAAAAGCTCATTGGTATCATACCCAGGACTTTGAAATTACTGACTAAGAGAATGTCTAAACTAAAAAAGAGGATATAAAATAGCGCAAAATACACAAGTTACACCTAACAGCTTTCACGATAGGCGCAAAAAGCGCAATAAGATTTGGCATCTCCAGTACCGTAACACGCGGGGCGGCCCTTAGCATTTAAGCCGACTTTTTCTTTAATAAAAGTGTTGAATGTTTCTTTTGCTAATTTTTCCCAATCTTTTTCTAATTCTTCTGTATTCATGATTCCCTCCTATTGTTTTTGTCCGGCGAATATTTCCTCAAATGCTTCAATTGCTCTATTGATTCCCTCCTCAGAAACATCTAAATGAGTGACGGCTCTGAGATGGCTATGGTCAATAGCAAGAAGAAGAACGCCTCCTTCTTTCAGAGCATTTACTACCTGTTCTGCCGTGTACTTTTTAGGATTAATCTCCATAATTACAATGTTTGTCTGAACAGAGTCCATATCGATATGAATATCAGGCAGAGAATTTATTCCCTCAGCTAATTTGCGTGCGTTCTTATGATCATCGGCCAGTCTCTCGAGATTATTATCCAGAGCGTAAAGTGCAGCGGCTGCAAGGATCCCCGCCTGACGCATTCCTCCGCCGTATATTTTTCTGTATCTCCGGGCACTATTAATATACTCGGTGCTACCGACCAACATTGAGCCAACAGGTGCACCCAGTCCTTTTGAAAAACAGACGGAAATGGAATCAAAATAGCGGCCGTATTCCTGGAAGCTTATTCCGGTTGCTACAAAAGCATTCCAGAGCCGGGCACCGTCCAAGTGCATTTTGAGATGATGCGCCTCAGCAATTTCCCGAATTCTTCGAATTTCATCTAAAGGATAAATTGTGCCTCCAGCCATGTTGTGGGTGTTTTCAAGACAAATGAGACTTGTATTGGGGTGGTGGATATCTTTTGATCTTATAGCACTTTCTATCTGTTCTGCCGTTATAACTCCTTTTTCCCCTGGCAATGGGCATAATTGGACTCCTGATAAGAGAGCTGGGGCTCCTCCTTCATAGTTAAAAATATGTGAGTTTGTTTCAAGGATGACTTCATCTCCAGGCTGAGTATGAGCACTGATTGCCACTTCATTTCCCATTGTACCAGAAACCACAAATAAAGCAGCTTCCTTACCAAACATAGAAGCAACCCTATCCTGAAGGAGATTAACAGTGGGATCTTCGCCAAAGACATCATCGCCTACTTCAGCACTGGCTATTGCTTCTCGCATACCAGGAGAAGGTTTTGTAAAAGTATCGCTGCGTAAGTCTACTATCATTACATTAAATTAATTTATTATGTTTTTAAGGCAATATAAAAAATTAGTTTGAAAAATCAACTGTTTTTTTGTA
>CAYYPT010000181.1:3591-5049 GCA_964473625.1 uncultured bacterium
TCATCCTTGACAAAACCAAACTAATTTTTTACATTATTCCAATTTGAAAAACTAAAGAGGGTAAAAATGAATATTCAATTCTTTGGGGCAGCGCGTTCTGTTACAGGTTCAATGCACTTACTTACTATAAATGGTGAAAGGATTCTTTTAGAGTGTGGACTTTTTCAGGGAAGACGCCAGGAAGCTTTTGAACGAAATCAGAACTTCCCTTTTGACCCTGCTTCGGTAGATGCTTTGGTTCTTTCCCACGCTCACATTGACCACAGCGGGAATATTCCTCAATTGGTAAAACAGGGTTTTGATGGAAATATTTTTTGCACCCATGCGACGGAAGATCTCAGCGGTATTATGCTACGTGATTCCGCTCACATTCAGGAAAAAGATACAGAATTTGTAAATAAACGGCATAAAAAGAAAGGACTTCCTCCTGTGCATCCACTTTACACAACAGAGGATGTAGAGAAAAGTATGGGTCATTTTGTTGGTATTGGGTATAACAGGCCATTCTGGATTTCTAAGAATGTGCAGGTAACTTTTTTTGATGCAGGTCACATTCTGGGGTCAGCTATAGTCCGTCTGGATATTAAAGAAAATGGACATTCACTTCGTATTATTTTCACAGGTGATCTGGGACGTAAGAATCTCCCTATTATTAAGGATCCTGTTCAACTTGATGAAACAGATATTTACATTACTGAATCAACCTACGGTGATCGTTTGCATGATCCAATTCAAGACATGAAGAAAGCTGTCCGTGAAGTTGTTGCTGATACAGTAAACAAGGGTGGGAAAATCATAGTACCTTCATTTTCCCTTGGAAGAACCCAAGAATTGGTTTATTTACTTCACGAGCTTTTCAATGAGGGTGCTCTTCCTGAAATTCCTATTTTCGTAGACAGCCCTTTATCTGTAAACGTGACAGAGGTTTTCCGACTCCATCCTGAATGTTTTGATGACGAAACCAGAAAAGAATTTTTGTCCAATCATCAGGACCCATTTGGTTTTTATAGGTTGCGATACATTAGAAATGTGGAGGAATCCAAAGAACTGAATTCTTTTGATAAACCCTGTATTGTTATTTCTGCCTCTGGTATGTGTGAAGCGGGACGGATTCTTCATCATCTTGCTAATAATATTCCTGATCCTAAAAATACTGTTCTTATCGTGGGATTTATGGCGGAGAATACCCTGGGGAGACGGTTAGTTGAACGAAGGCCAGTGGTAAAAATTTTTGGAGAAGAGGTCCCACTGAGAGCGAAGGTGGTTACTATGAATGGCTTCAGTGCTCATGCCGATAAAAATGAACTGCTTGAATATTTTAATGGGTTAAAGAAAAATCGCTTACAGCATGTTTTTGTTGTGCATGGAGAAGAAAGTCAAGCTGAGGCTCTGGCAGAAGCAATACGTGAGACAGGAATAACTCAGGTAACTGTTCCTTCAAGAGGAGACAAAGTAGAG
>CAYYPT010000182.1:0-5025 GCA_964473625.1 uncultured bacterium
GTATCGTCTTCCACGATCCCCATACCTGGATGTGGTACGCTGATAGAGAGCAGTTATGACAATGTCTAACGGGGCTTTTTCTATCATCTCCTGATTAAGTGCTGCCTCTGCAAGTTTTTTCCCAAACTTACCGCTCTTTTTGAGTTCCAGTGTATGCTCAGAAGGAAGATAATGATAAAGACCTGGTTCCAACCCTTCTGCTCTGTTAACAACTAAATATATTTCTAACGGATATGTTGCTCCTGCCGAAGGTGCTGTACGTTTCCATCCTTCGTGTGTAATCCCCTGGGCAGCCCATAACAATTGGGAGATTTCTTTTTTGTTCAGCGGTTCTCGAGTATATTCTCTAACCGATTTTCGTTTTGATAATGTCTCCTCTAAAGAAATTTTTCCTCTGGTTACTGGATCAGGCAATTTAATTTTACTGGTTTGAGCTGACAATGTCATAAAACATCCCTCTAAGAATAAACACAAAAATACCAAAGATAGTTTCATTTTAATTTGCCTCCTCTGATATGAAAAACATCAAAATCAACCATTCTGATTCAATCTCTTCAATCTCTAATATTTCAACCAGTGTTCCCCACATGTGAACACTAACAATATCATTTCGTATTTTGGCTCTAAAATACACTCGTAAATCATCAACCTGAAATTCTCGACTCAGATTAATTGGATCATAACTCTGGTTGTCGTCCCCGATTATCCCATAAAACCCGCCTTCTAAATTGACAAATTTAACTGTACCTGTTTCATATATAATGTTTTTTTCATTTATCCCCATATCTCTGGAACAACCTGTCACTGCTGTTACAATAAACAGCAGTCCGATGAAGAGAAAAATCCAGACAGAGAAGAAGACTGGCCTATGTTCACGGTTGTGAGCTGTAAAATAGTTAATCATCTTAATGACTTCACGTACTTCCGTTGTATCTTATTCTATTAAGCATTTCACTTAACGGCGCGCTCATATCTGAAGTTTTTGCCGAAGGCAAAAACTTGGGCGAGTACCATCAGGCACAAACCTTTTATGCTGAGTTATATGCTATGCCGTGTCCTTCCTTTTGTAATTTCCATGTAAACTTCATATCTTAACTTTTCTCTGATTTTGTGATCTAATATGCTTTCAAGATATGAATTAATTACTTCGTCGGTCTTTGTTTTTAATCTTTCTAATTCCGGAAGGATATTTTGCAGATATTTATCATCCTTAGGAACATAAACCTCTCTCAATCCTGCATCAAGAAAAACTTTTAAATAGCGAGCCTCTTCTTCTGAACGACATTCAATAAAATTTTTTCCAGAATAAAGCCTCCATCCAAACAAGTTTCTCGTAATCTTAATCTCACCAGAATTATCGGGTAGCATTTTTTTAATACGTGACTTGTCAGGCAATACAAGCACTTTTTCTCTATAAAATTCACCAATCCTTTTCATTTTTATTACCCTTTATCTATTCCTTTTATAATTGTATCCTTAAGAGCATCTATATCAATTCCTTCTTTTGTCTTCTTCCTTTTTCCAAAACTCTTTGCCTTCTCAATTCGTGATTTTACTAAATCTACAACGGCCCTGTAAACTTCCAGTTGCTCCTTATCAGTGAGTCCAAGAATCTCTCCCATAATGATTTTGTCCAATTCTCTACGATCTGGTTTGACTTTGTCAAGGAAAACCTCTTCGGGAGAGAAGGAAATCTCCTTAAAAATAGACTCAGCATCCGTCTTGGCCAAATTATTAAACTTATCTATAAGCTTTGCTTTTATACTTTTAGAAATTTTGTTAACATGAAGAATTGGCAAAGATTCAACAACAATGACATCTATATCTGCAATTGCTTGAGACCCTGTTAGTTGCCTACATGTAAACTCAATAAAAAATTGTGACATAGTTGAATTTAATAGAGCTGCCAGAATCAATGTGTCGGAAGGTTTCCTTGGAGTAATACCATATAGTTTTTTATCCTCAAAGACATTATCGTTTAAGAACACAGGCATTCTTTCTCCCACTTTTGCTGGAAATATCAAAGGTGCATAGTTCCAATCTTTTCCGAGAACATACCAATTTTCAGGACCACGGGAGGCACAAGTTGGCCTTTTATCATAGCCTTGCTTCTCACCCCACTTGATATATTTAAGCAAATTTGTGCCTTTCAACCTTTCCTTAGCTTTGTCACATATAATCACCTTTTTCGTTAGAACTTTTTTATTAAGCCTATATCCTTTTATTTCTTTGAGCGAGAAAATTATTGGTTGTAAATACTCCTTCTCAATCTTCCTCCGCTTTATCTCCTCCTCAGTGAGATAGAAAAACTTGTTGGCACCAGTCGTAAATCCACGGCGAACTTTTGCCACATCCTTCAACGGCACAAGTTTGCCTTTTCCTTTATCCAGAATCTTAAAGAAAATCTCTGGTGCTCTAAGGTATTTGCCCCATTTTGCCCCGACATATTTTTTCACTTCAGGGTCAAAACCCTCATCCCATAGTTCCTTCTGAGTTTTCGGATAGATTCTTAATTCATCGTTTTCATAAAAATCGTTGTGGGCAAGGATGGTCTTTTTGAGTTTGTCTATAGCATGTAGTCTTTCAACCTGCTTTTCCCACATATCCTGTGCTGGTGGAATAAAGTCACGTAAAGGTTTTTTGAGATAGACAAAACGAACAAGGTTTTCGTCTCGTTTCTTTTTATCCTTACATTTTTGAAGAATGATAATACAAGTGTTGATATCTGCTTCTTCAAACCAGCGCTCCACTTTGGATTCAATGATGGCAATGATCTTGTAATTTTTCAAGAAGAACTCCTGGAGCCCTTTTCCGTAATCCACATCAAGCCAGGAATTAGAAACGATAAAGCCAAAGTGTCCACCATCTCTTAAAAATTTTGTCCCGTGAACAAAAAAGTAGGCATGAATTCCAGCTCGTTTACTAATATCAGCAATCTTTTTACCCCTTAAATCTAAAAGGGCTTTGCCAATGAGTTTGCTTTTGTATTCTATGTTCTTGGGAAAAATTTTACTAATTTCTTCCTGTCTTGTGTAAGGAGGATTACCGACCACAATATCAAACCGTCGGGGATATGTAACTTCTCTTTCTTTAAGCCCAAGGGTTTTTGCTCTTGTCTTTCTCCAGTTTTCAGGGTCAAAACCTTCATTTCCAACAAGGAGTGCAAAAAAATCCTTCTGAATAATATTAGGATAATTTTTATCTACGTCCAGGCCATTTATTGCAAGGTTAATCGTGGCAAGGTGCGCGGGGAACTTAGCAACATCAATACCCCAGAGCGTTTGAAGAATCATTTCGTGCTTCAATCGTTGATTCATCGATCTCTTGTGCTGATAAGCTCTAACAAGAAATGTTCCTGCTCCACAGGCAGGGTCAAGGATTTTATCGTTCTCATGCTGTAAACAGAACCTAAGGATTAAATCTACCACATCAGGGCTTGTAAAATACTGACCTAAATTGTGCCGTTCATTTTGTGGAATGAGACGTTCAAAAATTCTGCCAATCACATCATAACCAAGTTTGGAAAAGTCGTATTTCCTGAGGACATTGATTAACTTTCTTATTTCTTTGACAACTTCTTTTGCTTCTGGAAAAGCAATACTATCGATGAAATCCGTGGTGTATATAGTTTCGTAATCAATTTTAAGAACCTGCTTAAAATAGCCTTGAAGTATTGTTTGAAGTAATTCTCCTTTTGTAAAGCTGCTAGGAATTTCAAGCGGGTCAAGCTCCTGTGGCCTTTTTGCTTGAAGAAGGTCATAAAAGAGAATTTTATTCACGAGGAGATAGGCGGTCTGCCTTGCAGCTTTATCAAAATCTTTTGGTTGCCAGGTAAAATTCCACCCCTGGTCCATAAACCAGTTCTTGAGTTTTAAGGCGAAGGAAGAATCCTTATGACACTGATCATCAATAATTCTTCTATAGTAATTAGATAAAATTCTTATTTTTTCCTGAAGTCTGAAGATTAGAAACTCATCTATTGCTTGTTTTGGCTCAGGCTCTTTCCCAGAATAGACAGAATAGAGTTTTGTAAGGAAATCTTCAAGTCTTTTCTTTATTGAACTACTATATCTTGTCAGTTCAATATCATCAAGAGATTCTATTTCCGAGAGCGTGTATTTTTCAACGATTTGTTCTTCTTCTGGTTTTAATTCATTCACTTTTGCTGTGTTATACCAGATGAGTCTTTTAAAATTGGTTAAACAGAAGTATTTTGCTTTCCTCTGAGATGCCTTATTTCTGGCAGGCTCTTTCAAACCCTCCTCATCAAAGACATCATAATATGGAGGTTTTGCTTCAATAACACAAAGAATGTTTTGACTGTGTCTGGATTCATAGATAACTGTATCAGGCATTTTTCGGTCCGTACCGGAAGTTTCGACATCAGGCAAACCGAGGTCAAGATTTTTGCGCTCAATAATCTCTCTCATCCAGTGCATCAGAACCGCTACTGCTGTCCGTTCGGTCTTGTGACTACTCTTATCAAACGGAGATGGAATTCTGGTTTTTGTTTTTTGGGAGATTTTACCTGACTTTTTATTTTTCATATTCCATATCCTTTAACACCTGATTTACAATCCTTCGTGCAATCTCAAAGACAGCAGCAATTCTTATTATCTTTACATCAGCAAGCCCTTTGATTTCCAGAAACTTCTCCAGAGGCTGATTAGCCATCCCTCTGAAGGAACCAAATTTCGCAAGAATTTCTTCAGCAATTTTTTCTGCTGGTTTGCCTTTGATACCTGTAGAAATCAGGATCGAAAGTAACTCTACATCTGAAAGACTCTCTGCTCCAAGTTCTCTGAGTTTCCCGCCGGGATGATGCCATTCCTGAGACCCAGGACTTTTCATTTGGGATTTATTACCTCTTCTCATGAAATTTCCTTATTTATTTTGGCACGGCATTGCGTATAACAGCTTCGGCATATCTGAAGTTTTTGCCGAAGGCAAAAATTTGGGTGAGTGCCGTTAGGCACGAACCTTTTATGCTGTGTTATCTGCCTGTTTGTCGCCATATTAATCTTT
>CAYYPT010000183.1:0-5013 GCA_964473625.1 uncultured bacterium
ACTCTCCATTCAGTTGAAGCCAGAAGAGAATAAAGCCCAAGCAGATGCCCTACCGGGCATATATGAGAACAAAATGTTCTTTTTTCCCAAACCAGTCCTGTTATAAGTGCTGTCCCAAACAAAATCAACATATAAATAGCCATTCGTTCTGGAACTCTATGGATAGCAAATGTGTGAATGCCGATTATTAAAATGAGAGCATAAAAAAATGTAATAACCCATCCTGAATTCAAAAAATTGCCTGGTTTCCGTTTCAAACCCAATTTACTTGCAACACTAGTAACTAACTCCATTGGACAAATTGTACACCAGTACCTACCAATAAGGACAGCTGTTACGATGATCAGTGGCCACCAGTAAGACCAAACAATCAAATTTGCCAGGTTGGTATTCCTTAAAGTTTTGGCAAAGGTCATATCGTGGGTGTTAATGCCTAAAGCCCCAGCTATTAAAAGAAAAAAAACAATAAGTGTGAAAATTTGAAATACAAGTGGAAACCACCTGCTTTTATATATTTTCTTCAGCAGAGGAATTTTAAATAGATCCACAAGCTACCCTCCTAAAGTTTGGTTACTTGTTAACAACTATTTTTCAGGATTCTTTCCCTCCTGAAATAATTGCAACCATTCTTTTACCTCTTCGGGGGTCAATTGAGTATTGTATTTCTCTCCTAATCCAATGGGTAATATTTCTACTATATCCCGGGCAAAACGTTGAGATAAAATTGTCTTAACCCTACATAATTTAGCAAAATTTTCTATTTCTTTATCAGATGATACAACCAGAAGATCTGAATTCCCGCCATTTTTGTGTATCATTTTCTTTATTACAAAATCAGCGTCTTCTGTAGATTTCGAAAAGATAATTTTAATGCCTTGCTTTATTCCGGTTAACCCGGCAGTATATTTATCGCCATCAAAAACCACCACCACAGCAAAATCTCTTCCAGCAGCATAAGAAGCAAGATAAGAAATAAGTATATCCCGCGCGCCCATAGCGTCTCTCTCCAGCCTTTTGCGTAACTCTGGAAACTGGTAGAGAAGATTGTAACCGTCAATAAGAATTTGTTGCTTCATTAGTTACTCACTATAGAGAAATCCTTCGTAAATAGTCCGAACCTCTCCGGCCAGAAAAACTTCTTCCCACTTTTCATCGAAACTAACTGTGAGTTCCCCACCCCGGGTAAAAATTTTCACAGGGGATTCATACTCATACATACTTGCTGTAATAAGGGCTGAAGCCACAGTTCCTGTTCCACAAGAGAACGTTTCTTTCTCTACTCCTCTTTCGTAGGTTCGGACATGCATTCTATTCTCCCCCAAAAGCTCTACAAAATTCACATTAGTACCATCCGGGAAAAACTGATGGTTTCTATAGGACCGCCCTATTCTCTCTACATCCACTTCATTAATATTCTGGACAAAAATTACATAATGAGGAACACCTGTATTTATAAACCCGCCTTCTATAAACTCGGGTTCTCTGAGGATTCCGAGATTCTGCCGAAATTCCGTCGGTTTACTCATTTTTAACATAACACTTTTTTTATCTACCTTTACCCAGTGAAGCCCATCCGAAGCTTCTAAAAAAAATTTATTCTTATTTACTATACCTTTGTTTCGAGCAAAAAAAGCAATACATCTTGCTCCATTACCGCACATGGAAGCTTCGTGGCCGTCGCTGTTAAAATAGCGCATTTTAACTTCTGCAGATTTCCCATCCTCTAAAAGAATAATACCATCAGCGCCAACAGAAATTCTTCGCTGACAAATACTGGCAAAAAATTCTGTTTCTTCTCCTGTAAAGATTCTGGAACGATTATCAAAAATAATAAAATCGTTACCTGTCCCCATCATTTTTGTAAATGGTATCTTTCTTGGCTTTTTCATTGTTCCCCAAAAAAAGACTCACTTTTTGTACAATTTGCAGGAATTCTGCTTCGATTGGTTCCTGCGGTTGCCCCACAATTCGACCAATTTCCTTTCCGCGGGAAAGAAAAAGAATCGAAGGAATTCCCTGAACATGATAAAATTTAGATAGGCCAGCTTTGTCCTTAAGTTTCCGATCTACGCCTATTAAACTGAGAGAAACGCCCGGCAGATAACTCACCTGTAAAATTCTGAGCAGTCTGGAAACCACATGGCGGGAAAGAGGATCCCTCGTTCCCAAGAAACAGATAATACTAAGACTGGGATTTAGCTTTTCTATTCTGGAAAGTATAATAGAGTTAGGCTGGTAGTTGTCGCGTTCTTTCGCATATAGTGGAAATTTCTGTAAAAGTATTTTCTCTTCAATATGGCCAACCAATGCTGGAAGCAATAATTTCACTTGTTCTTGCTCGGGATTCTTTTCCTTCGCAGATTGTTCCCCTGTATTTTCTCGTGTAATATGAAGATCAGTACTTGAACCCGAATCCAAAACCGTCGAGTGTAAAGGGATTTCTCCACCGCCAAGATGTACGTTTTTAGAATGTTTTAGAATTCTGGAAATTGATTTTTCAGTTTTCGATTCCACAGGTGTAAGATTGGAATGAGTAGAGTCTGATTGATTTACAGCTTCAGGAATCTCAGATATTTTTGGTTCAAAAAAAAGTTCTTTCCCATAACGAACATAAAGACCGATTAATACTAAAAAAGACAGAATCAGAGCTATTGAAAACGCCAATTTCTTTTGCCTATTGCGTAAACGACTGAGTTTGTGTAGAGATTGTTCGTCTTTTATCTTAGCAATTTCCTTTTTCTGTTCATCCTGTAAACGTTTCTGACGTAGGTCATATTCTCTAATAAGTTCATCAGGATCAAGACCCACCTCTTTTGCTATAGTTCGGACAAAGGCTCTGAAATATGGCTGTGGCAGTTTATCAGCTTCCCCTGCTTCTATAGCTCTAATCGTGTCAACATTAATCTTTGTCCGTTTGTAGAGAGCCTCAATGGTGACTTTTTTAGCCTCACGAGCTTCCTTAATTTTTCTACCTATTTCTTTCATCTCCATAACTCTCTTAATTTCTCCACGCCCCAAATTTTTCTCAGTCCTTCATAAAATCTGGTAAGCGGAAAACCAACTACGTTGTAAAAACAACCTTCAATTCTATCTACAAAAAGGCCGCTTTTGTCCTGAATTCCATAAGCCCCTGCCTTATCTAAAGGGGCACCTGTTTCTACGTAACTATCAATTTCCCACTCGTCCAGATTCCTGAAAGTCACTGCTGTTGTTTCTACATCAGAAAATTGTTTAATTCCAACCTGAATAAGTGTAATTCCTGTAAAAACCTGATGAGTTCTACCCGATAGTTTCATCAAAGTTTTCTTTGCTTCACTTTTATCATGTGGTTTCCCGATAATTTCACCCTCGAGGAATACAATTGTATCCGCACCAACAACCAGCCCATCCCCTACTCTATCCAGAACTGCCTGAGCTTTTCTTTTAGATAACTCTACTACTAATTCTACCGGACTAGAAGTAGAAACTGACTCCTCCGAAACTTTTCCAAAAACTACCTGAATGGGAAAACCCATCTGGCGTAAAAGAGCTGCACGTCTTGGTGAGCGAGAAGCTAAATAAATATGAGGAAATCGTTCTATCATAGCTTATCCTCTGAACTTAAAATCAACGTTACAGGCCCATCATTATGTATTTTCACCTTCATTCGAGCACCAAAAATTCCAGTCTCTACCTTTAATCCTTTTTCCCTCAAAAATTCTACAAACCTATTGTATAATTTTTCAGCGAGTTCAGGAGAAGCTGCTTCAGTAAAACTTGGACGACGACCCCGACGGCAGTCACCGTACAAAGTAAACTGAGAAACTACCAGAACTTCTCCGAAAATATCCAGAAGAGAAAAATGAAACTTGCCCTCTTTGTTTTCAAAAATTCGTAGATTGACACACTTTTCAGCCAGCCATTCTGCATCTTTGTCTGTATCCCCATTTCTTATGCCGAGAAAAACCACAAGCCCTTTTCCTATCGCCCCTACAATCTTTCCATCCACTGAAACTCTACCATTTGTCACTCTCTGAACAACAGCACGCATTTTCAACTCCCAATATACACAGCCAAAAGCCCAATAAACATATCCATTTTCATCATACGGGCCAGTTTTCCCAGATTTTCAGGCTCTGGCCGCTGCCACATTAATACCAAAACATATACAAGGAAAAAATCAACACCGACCACTACAGCAACCAAATACTTGACGGAAAAGAGATTTATAAAATATGGAACAGTTGTGAGACCTATCAAGAATGTTATAATCCCGGTGGCCCAAAACAGTGCTGTCTTCACACCATAGCGGATAGGAAGGGTTTCAATACCAGTGGATTGGTCTCCTTTCACGTCTTCTATATCTTTAATAATTTCACGTGCCCAATGGTAAAAAAAAGCAAAAATGCCAACAATAAAAGCCTTCCCTGTCCGTCCTACTGCCAGACCGCCGTAGACAAATGCCAATCCAGTAAGAAAAGCAACGGTAAGATTTCCCCACAGTACAGTTCCCTTTAAACGAAAACTGTACAAATAAACCAGAATAGACGAAATCAATGCAATTAAAAAACCTATGAAATGGATAAAAAAACTTAGAATTATTCCTATAGAGAAAAGAATCATTGAAAGAATATAAGCCTGCTTCTGGGAAACAAGTCCTGCCGGCAAAGGACGAGTGGGTTTGTTAATTTTGTCAATCTCCATATCATAATAATCATTGATGCTGCATCCTCCGGCAGAAATCAACGTCCCGGAGAGAGAAGCAAGGATAAGATGGGACAGCGGTTGAATTGTTCCTGTTACAAAACCACCTATAAAAATAGCAATAAATGCAATTAACTGATTAAGTGGTCGGATAAGAAGAATGTAACCTTTGATTATTTCCATCTTGTTTTAAGATAAAGGAGATTAAGAAAAAAAGCAATAGAGAAATTTATAGTGGTGGATAGTTATTTTAAGCGGTTATTTAATAAAGGGCGTTGTTGCAAAGTTGAGGTACAGTAAAAAATAATACTTGACTTTTACCAAAAAAAT